>NZ_NSGT01000033.1:0-160787 GCF_009192905.1 Xanthomonas sp. LMG 12459 | reverse complement strand
GGGGTTTTTAGAGGTGCCCTGTAGTCGTTGCCGATCGACTGCTTCTTGCCGTCGATCAGCACATTGACCCGGTAGCGGCCGTAGCCGGTCACCTGCACCGGCGTGCCGGCCGGGATCACCCGCTTGCCGTCTTCGGCGTAGTTGCTGTCGCTGATCCAGCTGCCGTCGCTGCGCATGTTGCAGCACAGGAAGCCGGAGAACTTGGCATCGGCCGCCGCGGCCAGCTGCGGCAGGGCCGCCGCCAGGGCGAGGGCGAGAACGAACGGGGAACGGAACGAACGCATGGCTGACTCCTTTCGGCGCGGCGATCCTGCCGCGGGTGGCACGAGGGTGGGAGGGCACCGCCTCCGCCGCGGCGCCCGCGCGCATTGTGCCGGCTGGCCTGCACCTGGGATAGCGGCGCGTTGCACGGTGACGGCGGACCGGTGGCCTGTGTATGCTCGAACCTCGTGGACACCCTGACGCCCGCCGAGATCTCCCTGCGCATCGACGCCCTGCGTCGCGAGCACCGCGCGCTCGACGAACAGTTGCAGCGCATCCCGGCCAATCTGGACGACGAGCTGGAAGCCAAGCGGCTGAAGAAGCGCAAGCTGCAACTGAAGGACTGCATCATGCGCCTGGAGCATCTGCTGATCCCCGACGAACCGGCGTGAGCGCGGCGACCTTCTTCAGCGTCGGCCATTCCACGCGCAGCCTGGAGACCTTCCTGCAGATCCTGCAGGGCGCCGGCGTCACCCGGCTCGCCGACGTGCGCGCCTTTCCGTCTTCGCGGCGGTTCCCGCAGTTCGACGGCAGCGCGCTGGCACCGGCGCTGGCCGCCGCGGGGATCGCCTACCGGCACTTCCGCGCCCTGGGCGGACGCCGCGGCAAGCAGCCGGGCGTCGATCCGCAGCGCAACGGCCACTGGCGCAGCGTCAGCTTCCACAACTACGCGGATTACGCGCTGGGCGCCGAATTCGCCGAGGCGCTGGCCGAGTTGCAAGTCTTCGGCGAGGACGGCGCGTGCGCGGTCATGTGCGCCGAGGCCTACTGGCGGCAGTGCCACCGCCAGATCGTCTGCGACCACCTGCTGCACCATGGCCATCCGGTGGTGCACCTGATCGATGTCGGCCACCAGGAGCCGGCCACGCTCAACCCGGCTGCGCGCAGCGACGCGCAGGGGCAACTGGTCTATCCGCCGGATGCGGCGGATGCCGGACCGCGCACCGGAGACCTGTTCGACGCCTGAGCCGCGCTTCCATGGTCGCCGCGTCAGGGTATCCGCCGCGTCGCCACGCGCCGGGAGTCCACTGCGGGTCGCGCCACGCGCTGCGGCGTCAGACTCAGTCCTGCGGAACCGACGGCACCGCGATCGCATTGCTGCGCGGCGTATCGTCGGTGCTGACGAGCGTGGTGGTGCCCTGTTCGCTCGCTCCGTCCTGGTTGGCGGCAAGCAGGCGCAGAGGCTGGCCGCGATAGCGGTACTCCAGCGCCTGCTGCAGCTGGTCCAGCCGCGCCACCCGCGCGCACAGCGCCTGCGCCTTGGTTTCGATCCCCTTGCTGCGCGCATCCAGCCGCGCCTCGAGGGCGGCGTCCATGCGGTCGGCGCGTTCGCCGATGGCCTCCGCGCGGCCCGTCACGACCTGCCAGAGCACGTGACGGGTGATGCTGCCCACGAAGCTTTCCGCCTGCGTCTCGACATAGTCCTCGAACCGGTCGTCGAACGCCTCCTGGTCCCAGCGCCCCTTGCCGAGGGTGCCGTCGACATAGGCATTGGCGTGCGTGCGCAGCCGTTCGATCTTGCGCGCGTTGCCGGCACTGCCGGTCAGCATCTCCACAACGGAACCCAGCACGTCGTAGCTGAGATCGACCACCTCGTGCGAAAGATCGGCCACCTGCGGCATCAGCGCGCGGGTTTCGCGTTCCATCTCCAGCAGCCGCTGCGCATCGGCGTCGCCGATCTGCTGCACCTGGCGATCCACGCTCAATTCGCCCGCATGGAAGAAGATCTCGCGCGGCCCGTCGCCATCGCTGCGGCTCAGCCAGATGCCGCCAGTGTCGGCGAGCACGTTGAACGGTGTGCTCAGGCCGCACTGGCGCGAGGACACCTGCGGCCGATGGTCGTGCTTGCCAGCGTCGTCGCCCTGGTCGGCCCACGAGAGTCCGCTGGAGGCGGCAAGCAGCAACAGAGCGAAAAGAGGAGCTGTGCGCATCGCCGGAACCCGCAGCAGGGAGTTTCAAGCATGCTCGGGCCGCACCGGCCCCTGGGTCGCGTGTCGGAAGTCACTGTGCCGCGGCGTCAACCGCCGCGCCGCAGTGATAACAGGGCGCCCTTCTGTTTGGCGCGTCGCCACGCGCCAGGATCTCACCGCATCACGACGGCAAGTGCTGCGACTGCCGCCTCAATCCTGCGGAACCGGCGGCTCCTCCACCTTCGCCGCTTCCGGGCTGACGCGCTCGATGGTGTGGCGCAGCTCACGGCCCAGAATGAACTTGGCGTCCTTCGCCCACGCATCCAGCCGTTCGTCGAACACCAGCTTGCTGTTCTCGTCGGGCCACACCAGCTTCAGTTCGCGCAGCTTCTGGATGAAGCCGCGGAACAGGGTCTTGTCGAAGAACTCCGGCGCGGCCGGTGCGTACAGCAGGCTCAGACGTTGCGCGGCCTGCTGGCACAGGCTCTCCAGTTCGCCGGCGCCGAGCTTGCCCGGGCCGTTCTTCACCAGGACCGAGATGGCGATGTAATAGCGCTCGAACGCCTGTTGCAGCGAGTGGCCGATGGCGCGCAGGCGGAACACCTCGTCGGTCTGGCCGGTGTTGCGCGCCAGCACGCTGCCGTCGTCCTCGGCGAGCTGCAGCAGCAGGCCTTCGCGCACGAACACCTCGATGGTGCGTTCGATGCGCTCGGCGAACTGGTCCTCGCTCCACGGCAGGAACAGCTCCGCCTGCAGGAACGGGTACACGGTGCGGCCCAGCCGCAGCAGGCCGGCGCGGCTCATGCGGCGGTTGTTCTGGAAACAGCACGCCACCCACGAGGAGGCGGTGAACAGGTGCAGCACGTTGTTGCGGAAGTAGCTCAGCAGCACCGCGTTGTCGCCGTTGACGCTGAGCACGTCGCCGAGCGGATGCGGCGTGCGGGTGAGCACGTTGATCTCTTCGGCGTGGGCGATGATGCGCTCGGGCGAATGCGGGGTCACCGTGACCCGGTCCGAGTACGGCAGTTCCGCCAGCAGCTTCTTGCACAGTTCGATCTGCGCGATCAGGTCGGCCTCGCCCATGGCGTGCTTGGGCGTGGACAGCAGCGCCAGCGCCAGCAGGTTGACCGGATTGACGTCGGCGGCGGCGTTGATGTGCACCTGGATCTGCTGCGCCAGCGCATCGACGGTGCCGTTCAACCAGGCCGGTTTCTCGTCCTCGCCCAGCGGCTGGCCGTCCCATTCCGGCGCGCGCTGCGCCAGCACCTGGCTCAACGGAATCGGCTCGCCGAAGTTCACCACCACCTGGCCGTAGTTCTGCTTGAGCACCTTGGGGATGCCCCACAGCAGCGCCCAGATCGATTCCTTCTCCTTGGGCCGGCCGCTGAGTTCGTCGAGGTAGCTGTTGCCTTCCATCAGCTTCTCGTAGCCGACGTAGATCGGCTGGAACAGCACCGGCTTGCGCGGCTGGCGCAGGAACGCGCGCAAGGTCATCGCGATCATGCCGCCCTTGGGCTGCAGCAGGCGGCCGGTGCGCGAGCGTCCGCCTTCGACGAAGTACTCGATCGAGTAGCCGCCGGCGACCAGTTGCGCCACGTACTCGCTGAGCACCGCCGAGTACAGCGCGTTGCCCTTGATCGAGCGGCGGATGAAGAACGCGCCGCCCTTGCGCAGCAGGGTGCCGACCACCGGCAGGTTGAGGTTGATGCCGGCCACGATGTGCGGCGGCACGATGCCGCGTTCGTACAGCAGGTAGGACAGCAGCAGGTAGTCCATGTGGCTGCGGTGGCTGGGCACGTAGATCACTTCGTGCCCGGGCGCGGCGTCCTTGAGCTTGTCCAGGTGGTGGACCAGCACGCCGGCGTAGATGCGGTTCCAGACGTGGGTCAGCAGGAAGCTGGCCGAGCGCACCACCGGGCTGGAATAGTCGGCGGCGATTTCCCAGGCGTAGGCGTGCGCCTTGCGCCAGGCGTCCACCGGTTTGCTGTTGTCGCGCTTGGCCTGCGCGGCGATCGCCTCGCGCACCGGCTCGGCGGCCAGCACCTGGTCCACCAGCAGGCGCCGGGTCGACAGGTCGGGGCCGATCACCGCCTCGCGGATGCGCCGGAAGTGGGTGCGCAGCACGCGCTGCAGCTTGCGCACGGTGCGCTCGGGCGGCAGCCCTTCCTCCACCGTCTGCCGCATCGACACCGGCGGGGCGAAGCGCACGATGGTGCTGCGGCCGTTGAGCAGCACGCCGAGCAGGCGCCGGAAGCTGCCCACCAGCGCCCAGTTTTCCGAGAACAGCACGGCGAACCAGCCGCTCTGCTTGTCCGGGGCGCGGCCGACGAAGATCGACACCGGCACCAGGTGGATGTCCAGGTCCGGGCGCTCGCGGTGCGCCTGCAGCAGCTTGGCCAGCGAATCGGAGTGGGTCTTGGCGCCGCGCTGCTCCGGCAGCAGCGCGTGGTTGCTGCTGCGCCGGGACAGCGCCAGGTAGGCGCGCTTGCGGCCCAGCGGGTCGCCGGGCAGCGGCACCAGCGGCGAGGGCAGGCCGGATTCGCGGCAGGCCTTGTCCAGGATCAGCGCGTTGGACAGGCCGTAGTCCTCCAGCACGTACACCACCGGGCGGCCGTCGTTGTACTGGCCCGGCTCGGCCGGTTCGATCTTCAGGCCCAGCCAGGGATCGGCCAGGCGCCCGAGCAGGCGCGCCCACAGCGGCCCCTTGGCCTGGCGCGCGGCTGGTGCGGCCACGGGCAGGGTGGAAGGGACGACGGTCGAAGAGGGCGCGGCGCCGGGGTCGGCGGGGGGCGCGTCGGCGGGCGTACGTGCCGCGTCGGCCGCGCGTGCGGCCGCGGCGTCGTCGGGGAACGGGAGGGGATTCTGTTCTGGCATCTGGGCCATTATCGCTTAGCCGGCGGGACGGGGTCGGCGGCGGGTGCCGCGGCCGCGGCGGCGGTGCCGGCGCTGGCCGCCAGCAGCGCATCCACCTCGCTGAGGGTGTCGCGCAGGTACCAGTGCCCGTCGCGGCGCACCAGCACCGCGGTGGTGTCGATCTGTTCGCCGTCCAGCGGGTACTGGATGCGCACCACCGCCTGGTCGCCCTGCTGGTTGACCAGGCCGGTGCGCAGCGCGCCGGCGCTGGCATCCAGGTCCAGGCCGTAGTCGGCCAGCACCGCCTTGAGGTCGGCCAGGAACGGGCCCAGCCGGCGCAGGCTCTCGTCCATGCCCAGGGTGCGCAGGTCGGCATCGCTGCGCACGCCGGTGCGGCGCGCGCCCGCGCACAGCCGCGCGAGCGCCGCCTGGGCGCGCTTGCGCTCGGACAGCGGCGCGCGCGCGGCCCAGGCGCTCAGCGCCTGCACCAGTTGCACGTAGTGGCCGCGCTGTTCGGGCGTGTAGTGGCCCTGGTTGCGCAGGAACTGCACGCCGAACAGGCCCAGCGAGTGCGCCGCCTGCTTCAGGCTCGCCGCCTGGCCGCCGAACTGCGCGTCGAAGGCGCGTTGCAGCTGGCGCTCGGCGTCCGGCGCGGCGAGGGTGTCGAGCACCTCGGGCAGGCGTTCGGCCAGCGGCAGCTCGGTCAGCGGCCAGCGGCTGCGGTCCTCGCTCCAGGCCTGTTGCAGGCGCTGGTACTGGGCCGGCGGCACCGCGGCGCGGGCGTAACCGAGCAGGTCGTTGCGTTGCAGCGCGTGCGCCAGCGTGCGCACTGCGGCCGCCGGCTCGGCGCTGGCGCCGGGCAGTTCGGCGGGCGTGCGCTTGCATCCGCCCACGGCCAGGGCGAGCATCGCCAACAGCAGGACGCACAGCGCGCGCGAGGAGATGACCCGGGTCGGGCAGGACGACATACGATGCGGGCTCGTTCCCCAAAACGTCCCGCATCTTGCTGGGCGCGGGCGATTCCGGCAAGCCGGGCGGGGCGGCGGTGCGGGGACGACCGGCAGGCAGCCAGGGGGCTGGGCTTGTCGCGGCGGGACATTTCATGACCCGGCGTTGGGCTGTCGGGACAGGCATGTCGGCGTATGGCCAGATGTGCCAGTGGATTGCGGATGTTGCAATGCATCATGTAACCGCTTGCAGTTGCTGCTAACGTCCGCCCACCTCGATTGAGGCGGTGCTGGCCGGGGGACCCAGTGCGATATTCGTCAGAGATCATCCGAGTGCTCGGTCACGGTGGCGCGCGCCGCTGCGCCTGGGTGTTGTCCGCAGTCCTGTACGGACTTGCGATGACGGCCCCGGTGCAGGCGCAGGACGGCCGCCTGCCGCCGCGTGTGCAATGGCAGGCGTCCAGTTCCTCCAAGCAGGTCAAGGCGCAGGCGATCGGCTATCTGATCGACGGCGACGCCAGCACCCGCACCGCCGGCGCCTTCAGTCCCGGCCACTGGTTCCAGATCGACCTGGGCCGCGCCGCGCAGGTCGGCGGCGTGCGCCTGCAATGGGACACCTCCAATCCGGAAGGCTTCCTGCTGCAGACCTCGCGCGATGGCCAGCGCTGGGACACGGTGTACACGATGGCCGATTCGCTGGGCGGCACCGAGACCGTGTTCTTCGCGCCGCAGCTGGCCCGCTACCTGCGCCTGGCTGCGCCCGCGCGCAGCGCCGACTGGGGCGTGTCGATCTACGAGATGGAGCCGCTGGGTGCCGGCGCCGTGCAGTTGCGTGGCGTGTCCGCGGCCGACGCCGCGGCGCTGTGGCAGGGCGGTGCCGCGGTGGCGATGCCGGGCACCGGCGCGCAGGCGCGGCAACTGGATATCGCCTTCCCGCGCGCGTTCGACAGCGCCGGCCTGATCGTCGAGTTCGCCGGTGCGCATGGCGCGGCGCAGCTGCAGGCGCAGGACGCCGCGGGCCGCTGGCGCACGCTGGCCGACGATCCGCAGGCCGGCGACAGCGACAGCGCCTACCTGGCCGGCACCGCGCCGCTGCCGGTGCGCGCGCTGCGCCTGCGCGTCGACGCCGCGCCCGGTGGCGTCGCGCCGACCCTGGCGCGCCTGCGCCTGCTGGGGCCGAAGGCGGTGATGACGCCGATGAAGCGCTACCAGGTCGCCGCGCAGCGCGGCGCCACCCGCGCGTTGTTCCCGGCCTCGCTGCACATGCAGCAGACCTACTGGACCGCGGTCGGCATCCACGCCGGCCGGCAGAAATCGATCTTCGACGAGTACGGCAACCTGGAGGCGTGGAAGGGCGCGCCGCTGGTGCAGCCGCTGTGGCGCGACGCCTCCGGCACCGCCGCCGGCGCCGACGGCCATGCGCTGACCCACGCCTTGCGCGACGGCTGGAAGCCCATGCCGTCGGTGCGCTGGTCGCCGCAGCCGGGGCTGGAACTGCGCAGCGAGACCTTCGCGATCGAACGCGACGGCCAGCCGGTGACGCTGCTGCGCCATCGCCTGCGCAACACCGGCACCGCGCCGGTCAGCGGCACCCTGTCGCTGCTGGTGCGGCCGATGCAGATGAATCCGCCGTGGCAGAACGGCGGCCTGTCGCCGATCCACGACGTCGCCGTCGACGGCGACGTCGTGCGGGTCAACGGCCGTGCGCTGCTGACCTCGCTGAGCGCGCCCAGCGGCGGCGGCGCCGAGGCGTTCGGCGCGAACGGCGCCACCGAGATCACCCGCCACGTCGCCGCCGGCACGCTGCCGGCGCAGCGCCAGGCGCACGACGCCGACGGCCTGGCCGCGGCGATGCTGAACTACACGGTGCGCCTGGCGCCGGGTGCGCAACAGGACGTGGTACTGGCGTTCCCGCTGGGCACCGCCAGCGCCGACGCCCAGGGCCGCCTGCCGCCGGCGCCGCCGCTGGACCGCGACGCCCTGCTCGCCGCCGGCCGCGGCGATGCGGGCCGCAGCTTCGACGCGCTGGCCGAGCAGGTTTCCGCGGACTGGCAGCAGCGCCTGGGCAACGTCGGCCTGCGCCTGCCCGACGCCAGCCTGGTGGACATGCTGCGCGCGCAGGCCGCGTACATGCTGATCAACCAGACCGGCCCGGCGATGCAGCCGGGGCCGCGCAACTACAACCGCTCCTTCATCCGCGACGGTATGGCCACCTCGGCGATCCTGCTGCGGATGGGCCAGGCGCAGGTCGCGCGCGACTACCTGCAGTGGTACAGCGACCACGCGGTGCACCCGAACGGGCTGGTCTCGCCGATCCTCAACGACGACGGCAGCGTCAACGATGGCTTCGGCTCGGACCTGGAGTACGACAGCCAGGGCGAGTACATCACCCTGGTCGCCGACGTCGCGCGGCTGGACGGCGGCCCGGAAAGCGTGCGCGCCTACCTGCCGAAGGTGAAGCTGGCGATGCAGTTCCTGCAGGAACTGCGCGAGCGCACCCTGGTGCCGGGCTACATGGCCGAGCAGCCGGCGCCGGAACGCTTCCGCGGCATCCTCGCCCCGTCGATCAGTCACGAAGGCTATTCCAGCCCCACCCACAGCTACTGGGACGACTACTGGGCGCTGAAGGGCTGGCACGACGGCGCCTGGCTGGCCGAATCGCTGGGCGATGCCGCCACCGCCGCCTGGGCGCGCGAACAGTACGCGGCGCTGCGCAGCTCGCTGGCCGCGTCCATCCGCGCCACCATGGCGTGGAAGGGCGCGGACTACATTCCCGCTGCGGCCGACCTGGGCGACGGCGATCCGACCAGCGTCTCGATCGCGCTGGATCCCACCGGCCAGCAGGACCTGCTGCCGGAGGCGGCGCTGCGCACCACCTTCGCGCGCTATCTGGAAGACGTGCGCCAGCGCAAGCAGCCCAATGCGCTGTGGGCCTACACCCCGTACGAGATGCGCAACGTGCTGACCTACGTGCATCTGGACCAGCCGCAGGCGGCCGACGAACTGCTGCAGGACCTGCTGCGCGACCGCCGCCCGTTCGAATGGCAGGTGCTGGCCGAGGTGGTGCAGTCGCGGCTGCGCTTCCCGCGCTACCTGGGCGACATGCCGCATACCTGGATCGGCGCCGAGTACGCGCGCGCCCTGTTCGGCATGCTCATGCACGAGGGCGACGATGCGCTGGTGCTGCTGCCCGGCGTGCCGCCAGCCTGGCTCGCCGACGATGGCCTGGCCGTGCAGCGCCTGCCCACCGCCTACGGCACGCTCGGCCTGCGCGCGCGCCAGAGCGACGGGCGGCTGCGGGTCGAACTCGACAGCGGCCTGCGCGCCGGCACCGCCGTGCGCGTGGTCTGGCCGACGCGCACGCGGCCGGCGCAGGTGCGCGTGGACGGCCGCCGGATCGACCACTACGACGCCGGCGGCGTGACCCTGTCCAAGCCGTTCCGGACCCTGGAGGCACGCTGGTGAGTCCGCCCCCCGTGCCGGCGCCGGATGCGCGCGCCAACATCACCATCAAGGACGTGGCGCGCCTGGCCAACGTCTCGGTGGCCACCGTGTCGCGCACCATGAACGGCCATCAGCACGTGGCCGAGTCGGTGCGCGCGCGCGTGCTGGAAGCCGCGCGCACCCTGCACTACGTGCCGCACCACGCCGCGCGCAGCCTGAGCAGCCGCCGCACCCACACCATCGGCGTGGTGCTGCCGGACCTGCACGGCGAGTTCTTCTCCGAACTGATCCGCGGCATCGACACGGTGGCGCGCGAGCGCGGCCTGCACCTGCTGGTGTCCAGCTACCACGGCGAGCCGGAACAGCAGCGGCTGGCGGTGCGGCGCATGCCCGGACGCGTCGACGGACTGCTGATCATGTCGCCGTCCCTGGCCAGCGATGCCGAGGATCCGGCCGACATGCTGCCCGGCACGCTGCCGGCGGTGCTGATGAACTGCGCCGAGCGCATCGGCGAGGCGCAGGTGCTCAACGTGGACAACTACGGCGGCGCGCGTGCGATGACGCGTCATCTGCTGGACGTGGGCCATCGCCGCATCGCCTTCATCGCCGGGCCGGACGACAACTTCGATGCGCGCGAACGCCTGCGCGGCTACCGCGATGAACTGCGCGAGCGCTGCCCGCAGGTGGCACCGCTGGTGCTGCCCGGCGCGTTCGACGAGGCTTCCGGCTACCGCGCCGGCGAAGCCCTGCTGCAGGGCCAGCGCCCGGACGTGGTGTTCGCCGCCAACGACATGATGGCGCTGGGCTGCCTGTTCGCCTTCACCCATGCGGGGCTGCGCGTGCCCGAGGACATCGCCCTGGCCGGCTTCGACGACGTGCCGATGGCACGCTACGTGCATCCGGCCCTGACGACCATGCGCGTGGACATCGCCGGCTTCGGCGCCCGCGCCATGCAACTGCTGCTCGGTGCGCTGGAGCCGCATGCCGCTCCGGCGGCGTCGGCGGCAGCGGCCAATGCGATCGCTCCGCAACTCATCGTTCGTGCTTCCAGTGCCCAGCGAGGGACCGCCATGGACTGACACCGACGCATGCAGCACCGATGTCGTTTTTTTGCACCACCTAAAAGAACACAACAATGATCCCGTTGACCGCCCTGGGAGGGCTTTAGTCATGAAGAAATCGCGTTCCGCCTCCAACCTGCCCGCACGCAGCCTGCTGTGCTGCGCGCTGGCCACCTGCCTGTTCGCCAACATGCCGGCGATGGCCCAGTCCAGCAACGCCACGCTGCGTGGTCAGGTTGCCGCCGCCCAGGCCGGTACCGAGGTCACCGTCACCAACATCGCCACCGGCTCGGTGCGCCGCGCGCCGATCGCCGCCAACGGTAGCTACACCGTGGTCGGCCTGCCGCCGGGCACCTACAAGGTCGAGGCCAATGGCGTTACCAAGACGGTGACCCTGCAGGTCGCGTCCTCGTCCACCGTCGATCTGGACGCCGCCACCCCGGCTGCCGGCGGCAACGCCACGACCCTGGACACCATCACCGTCAGCGCGCCTTTACTGAAGGACGTCAAGACCTCGGAAGTGGGCAACGTGGTGTCGCTGCACCAGATCGAGCAGCTGCCGCAGGCCACCCGCAACTTCCTGGAGTTCGCCGACACCGTGCCGGGCATGGTGTTCCAGATCGATTCGCAGGGTCACACCACGCTGCGCGGTGGCGCCTCCAACAGCAGTGCCGGCAATCTGTACATCGACGGCGTCAGCCAGAAGAGCTACGTGGCCAAGGGCGGTATCGCCGGCCAGAACGACAGCCAGGGCAACCCGTTCCCGCAGCTGGCGATCGGCGAGTACAAGGTCATCACCTCCAACTACAAGGCCGAGTTCGGCCAGGTGAGCGGCGCGGCGGTCACCGCCGCCACCAAGTCCGGTACCAACGAGTTCCACGGCGAGGTGTTCTACCGCTACACCGACCAGGATCTGCGCGACAAGAGCCCGGCCGAGGAAGCGACCGGCAAGAAGGTGGACTCGCAGACCAAGGAATACGGCTTCGCGATCGGTGGCCCGATCCTGCAGGACCGCATGCACTTCTTCTTCGCGTACGAAGGCAAGGACAACGTCGTGCCGCGCACGATCTATCCGGATGCCAAGGCGGCCCGCTATGTGGGCTTCCTGCCGTCCAATCTGTCCAGCCAGTATGGCGCAGCCAACCTGCCGTTCACCGAAGACCTGTACTTCGGCAAGATCGACTTCGAGCCGACCGATCGCGACCGTTTCGAACTGAGCGCGCAGGTCCGCGACGAGACCCAGACCGACAACGTCGGTGGGCAGAACGCGACCGATCACGGCCTTGACAAGATCAACAAGGACAAGCGTGTGGCGCTGCGCTGGGCGCATAGCGCCGATGCCTGGTACAACGAGTTGATCGTCAGCCGCGAGGACGGGCGTAACGATCCGCTGCCGATGTCGATCGGCAATGGCGTCATCTACAACTACCTGGATTACACCGATCCCAACATCGGCGAGTACAACTTCCTGTCCACTGGCCCTTCGGGCGGCGCCAGCGTGCAGAAGCGTCAGCAGAAGGGCTGGTCGCTGCAGAACGACCTGACCTTCACCAGCTTCCAGTGGCATGGCGACCACACCATCAAGATGGGCGTGAACTTCAAGGACATCGAGCTGACGGCGCAGGATGCCGCCTCCTTGAATCCGCAGTTCAGCTACTCGGTCGATGCCAACGGTGTGGCCTCCACGCCCTATCGCGTGGACTTCTACTCGCCGTACGCCACCCCCGGCCAGAGTGCAGTGGTTACGACCAAGGCCAAGCAGTATGGTGTGTACCTGCAAGACGATTGGGCGGTCAACGACAAGCTGATGCTGAACATCGGCATGCGCTGGGACTACGAGGACAACCCGGCCTATACCGATTTCGTCACCTCGGCCGCCTTCGTGCAGGCGCTGTACGCCGACGATCCGGCGAACCCAGGCCATCCCTGGGCCGATCGCCTGCTGCCGAGCGGCGTCAATGCCGCCGATTACATAAGCAACGGCCACAACCGCAAGAACTTCAAGGATGCCTGGCAGCCGCGCCTGGGCTTCTCCTACGACTTCTTCGGTGACCAGTCCGCCGTGCTGCATGGTGGTGCCGGGCGGTCCTACGACCGCAATCTGTTCGAACAGATGGCATACGAAACCAGCAAGGCGGCGCTGTCGCCGGTCGCGGTGTTCTTCCAGAACCCCGCCACCGGGCAGTGCTATCGCAGCGGCCGCGTGTGCGTGCCATGGGATACGAAGTACCTTAACGGCATGGATAACCTCAATGCCATTTCCGGCGTCAGCGGCAGCGGCGAGTTGTTCATGTTCAACAACCACCTGAAGACCCCGTACAGCGACCAGTACAGCATCGGCATCAGCAACCAGGTCGGCGATTGGCTGACCGACGTGACCGTGCAGCGCAACCTGAGCTACGACGGTTTCGCTATGTCGCTGATCAACCGCTATCCGGACGGTTCCTACTTCGATGCGACCGGTAGCGCGCCGTGGGGTCAGCCGGTGCCGGGCTACAAGAACACCATTATCGGCATGAATGGGTTGGAACAGCGGACCACCCAGGTGCTGCTGTCGGCAGAGAAGCCCTATACCAAGGAATCGGGCTGGGGCCTGACCCTGTCCTACACGCATACCAACGCGCGTCAGAACCGCAACATCGACGAGCCCTTCGCCTTCGACAAGGCCACCATCCGCGACTATCCGTTCGTGAAGTCCGACGCCGTCGCGGGCCACCGCTTCGTCGCGTCTGGTTCGATCGACGGTCCGTGGGGCATGACCTTCGGTGCCAAGGTGGTGCTGGCGACGCCGGAGCCGATCAACACCATCGCCTGCTATGGCCACACGGATGCGGACGGCGCGACCTGCCAGCAGGTCGCTGCGATTCCGCCGGGCAATGGCAAGTTCCTGGTCGGCGGCAAGATCTGGGGCTACCGTACGGTCGACTTCCAGGCGTCGAAGGACTTCACCGTGTACAAGGACTTCAAGCTGTCGGCGCGCGTGAATCTGCTCAACGCCTTCAACTTCAAGAACTACAACACGTACGTCTACAACGACTTCGGCAGCAACGGCCGGTACGATCCCAACATCAGCATCAACAAGACCGGCGACATCATGTACGTGCCGCGGACGGTGACCTTCGAGATCGGCGCCAAGTTCTGATCCACCGCATCACCCACGCGCGTGCCCGACCGGCGCGCGTGGGGTTTCAACGGACGGGGCCGCGTGGCCCCGTCCGCGCTTGCGGTCGCCCTTTCTTCGGTACAGGACCACGCACGCATGATCGCCGCCCCTCTCCGCAACCTGGTCATCGTCGGCGGCGGCACCGCCGGCTGGATGGCCGCTGCCGCGCTGGCGCGTGTGCTGGGCCCCGACTACCGCATCACCTTGATCGAGTCCGAGCAGATCGGCATCGTCGGCGTCGGCGAGGCCACCGTGCCGCACATCAAGGCCTTCAACAATCTGCTCGGCATCAACGAGGCCGAGTTCGTGCGCCACACCCAGGGCAGCTTCAAGCTCGGCATCGAGTTCGCCGACTGGCAGCGCCCCGGCACGTCGTACGTGCACGGCTTCGGCACCGAGATCGGGCATCCGCTCGGGCTGCTGCCGTTCCAGCAGTACTGGTTCAAGCAGGCGCTGGCCGGCAAGGCCAGGCCGCTGGGCGCCTATACGCTCAACACCGTCGCCGCCAAGCGCGACCGATTCATGACCTCGGCCACGGACGTGCCGCCGAACTCGCCGCTGGCCAACATCGCCTACGCCTACCATTTCGATGCGGCGTTGTACGCGGGCTTCCTGCGCCGCTACGCTGAACAGCGCGGGGTGACCCGGCGCGAGGGCATTGTCGAGGAGGTGCAGCTGCATCCGGAATCGGGCGACGTGCTTTCGGTGCGGCTTGCATCGGGCGAGGCGATCGCCGGCGACCTGTTCATCGATTGCTCCGGCTTCCGCGGCCTGCTGATCGAGCAGGCGCTGCACACCGGCTACCACGATTTCAGCCACTGGCTGCCCTGCGACCGTGCGCTGGCGGTGCCCTGCGCCAAGGTCGGCCCACCCACGCCGTACACCCGCGCCACCGCGCGCGCGGCCGGCTGGCAGTGGCGCATTCCGCTGCAGCACCGCACCGGCAACGGCTACGTGTACTGCAGTGCGCACATCAGCGACGACGAGGCCGCGGCCACGCTGCTGGCCAACCTCGACGGCCCGGCCCTGGCTGACCCCCGCCCGCTGCGCTTCGTCACCGGCCGCCGCAAGCAGGTGTGGAACCGCAACGTGGTCGCGCTGGGCCTGGCCAGCGGCTTCATGGAGCCGCTGGAATCGACCAGCATCCACCTGGTCCAGTCCGGCATCTCCAAGCTGCTGGAGCTGTTCCCGCGCGAGGGCATCAGCCCGGTGCTGGTGCGGCGCTACAACGAGCGCATCGCCTTCGAGTTCGACCGCATCCGCGACTTCCTGCTGTTGCACTACCACGCCACCGAGCGCGACGACAGCGCGTTCTGGCGGTACTGCCGCAGTATGCCGATCACCCCGGAACTGCAGGAGACGCTGGCGCTGTTCCGCGACAGCGGCCGCTTCTACCGCAACGGCGACGAGATGTTCGCCGAGATCAGCTGGGTGCAGGTGATGGTGGGGCAGGGCATCCTGCCGCGCGCCTACCATCCGCTGGTGGACCAGGTGCCGCAGGCCGACCTGGAGCGCTTCATGGCCAGCGTCGAGCAGACCATCGGCCATTGCGCCGACGCGATGCCGCCGCACCAGGCCTTCATCGACCGCTATTGCGCGGCCAGGCCTGTGTGAGCACGGCCCGCGCCGCGCGGGCACAAAAAAAGAGGCCACGCGCACCAGGCGCGGGCCTCTTCAAATCCGACCGAAGCCGGAGAACGGTATGGCACATCTCCGGCAACGCCGGACGCTGGGCATGCTACCGGCATGCCGGAGCTAAAGCAATACTTTAGAAGTTGCTTTCTAAGTCATTGATTTGAAATCAACTGACAGCGCCGCCGGCCAATGTCAGCGCGATCTCCCGCTGGACCGCCTCGGCGGCAGCACGCGGATCGGCCGCCTGGCGGATCGGCCGGCCGACCACGATCGCATCGGCGCCGTCGGCGAAGGCCTGGGCCACGCCGACGGTGCGCTGCTGGTCGTCGCCGACCGGGCCGCCCGGGCGGATGCCGGGGCAGACGATGGAGAAGCCGGCGCCGGTGGCGCGGCGGATCGGCGCCGCTTCCTGGCCGGAGGCGATCACGCCGTCGATGCCGGCCGCCTGCGCGGCCAGCGCGCGCTCCACCACCACGTCTTCCGGCGCGCGGTCGATGCCCATCGACGCCAGGTCGGCGCGGCCCATCGAGGTCAGCACGGTCACCGCCAGCAGGCGCATGTCGCTGCCGTTGGCCTCGGCCGCGGCCTGCATCATCGGCGGGTGCCAGCCGTGGATGGTGCAGTAGTCCACCGGCCACTGCGACAGCCGCCGGATCACCCCGCCCACCGTGGCCGGGATGTCGAAGAACTTCAGGTCCACGAACACCCGCTTGCCGCGCCCGGCCAGCGTATCCAGCACGTCGAAATATTCGCCGGAGGCGAGCAGTTCCATGCCGATCTTGTAGAACGCCACCGCATCGCCGAGCCGCTCGATCCACTCCAGCGCCTCGCTGCGCCCAGGCACGTCGAGGGCGAAGATCAGGCGCTCGTGCGGCGCCAGCGCCAGCGGCGCGCGACTCACTGCGCCAGCTCCAGCGCCTGCACCTTGGCCTGGTGGCGGGCGGCACGCGACTGGGTGAAGTCGTTGTTGAACAGCGCCGGCTCCCAGGAGCCGTAGCTGGGGTTGGGCAGCATCCACCAGCGCTCGCCGAACCAGTCGTGGTACTGCTGCAGCAACTGCGCGCGGCCTTCCGGGGTATTGGCCACCACCTGCGCGAAGTCGCCGAGCTGGTCGCCGAACTGCATCAGCACGCGGTACTGCTGGCCGACCAGCTTGCGCCGGCAGTTCTTCTCCGAGCCGTTCTGCTCGCAGTCCTTGACCACCGTGCCCAGGCCCAGCAGCACGCTGTTGTCGGCCACCGGCAGGCCGGCGCTGCGCAGGTTGGCCAGGGTCGCGTCGGTCAGGTGCACCGCGCGGTTGGTCACGTACAGCACGGTGACGCCCTTGGCGGTGGCGGCCTTGGCGAAATCGACCACGCCGGGAATCGGCTTGGCCTTCTTCTCGGCGACCCACTGGTCCCAGGTGACCTCGTCGTATTCCTTGCCGTTGCGGATCAGCCGCGCCTGGTACGGCGAGTTGTCCAGCACGGTTTCGTCCACGTCCATCACCACCGCCGGCTTCAATCCGGCGGCGGCGTTGCCGCGCTCCTCCGGCACCAGCGCGTCCCAGTTCGGCTCCTTCAGCGCCGCATCCAGGCGGTCGGCGGCGGCGCGATAGGTCTGCTCGGCCAGGGCCTGGTACTCGGCCGAGCGCTGCATCCACAGCACTGCGTTGAGGTTGTCGTCGGCGGCGCCCGGCGTGGCAACTGCGGGCGTGGCGGCAGCGGCAGGGGCGGCCGGCTTGGCGGCGGGGTCGGCGACCTGCGCCTGCGGCTTGCAGGCGGACAGGGCGAGCACGGCGCAGGCCAGTGCGGTGCGGGCGATCGGCGTCATCGGGCGTGGGAACCTGGGCAAATGAATCGCGGATTTTAGCCGGTTGCGATGACAGGCGCGGCGCAGCGCGCGGTGGCGCAGGCAGGTCGCCGCGCTCAGGGCGCGAACGTCAGTCCGTGCAGGTCCGGGGCGAGCACCGCCTCGATGGGGTCGGCATCGTCGTGGCCGGCATAGGCGCTGAAGCGGATGCGCAGGCGGCCGTCGCGCACGGCGTAGGGCGTCAGGTCCTCGAGGTGGAGTGCGTCCAGGTCGATGTTGTCCAAGCAACTGGACACCGGTATCCGCGCCAGGATCGAAGGCGCCCCGTGCAGGTCGACCACGGTCAGCGCCATCTCCGCACCGGCGCCGCAGTAGCCGTGTCCATCCCCGGGCGAAGACCGGCGCACGGACAGGTACAGCAGGCGGTCGCGCGCCAGATACGGCTGCAACCGGGTCGGCAACAGGCGGATGGCGCGTTCGGCGCCGATCCGCTCCGGTGCGTAGGCGTGCGGAATGGTCTCCAGCACGGCGGGTGTGCGTCCGGGCAGCTGGAGCACCACACGGCCCGCGCGATAGGCCAGATGCAGCAGGCCGCGGCGTGGATCGCAGACGTCGGTATCGGACGGCACGGCCGATGCCGCGCGGCAGTCCGTCGGCGTCGGCGTCGCGGCGCTGGGGGCGGGCACGGCGCCGGGCGCAGCGGGCGAGGCCAGGGCCAGCAGGAGGAGGAGCGGCAGCATGCGAGCCCTTCGAGGTGTGAGCCAAGAGTGTGGCAGCCGCCGTGGATCGCGCGCCAGTTGTGACGCAAGTCCTTTGCGAGGGTGATGAAATTCTCGCAAGCGCCTGTTTTGCAGGGAATTTACCGACAGCGTGTCGGGAGCCTCCCGATGCCGCCGCACTGTGGTTTCCACCACACTTCCAAGTATGGAAAACCGTGCGACGCGGCGCCTGGTGCGCTGCGACGCGATCGCGCCTGCACCGCAGGCAAACGCGGGAAGCGTCACAGGGGACGTCGCAGTGGATCGCCGGAGAAAAGGAGCTTCTCGCATTGTGCTGGCTGCGTGCCTGTTCGCCAGCGTGCCCATGGCGCAGGCGCAGGACCCGCCGAGCACGCTCGATCGCCAGGAACAGTTGCGCCAGGCCGAGCAGGTCCAGCGCCAGCAGGAGCAGGACCGGCAGGCGCCGTTCGTGGGCCCGCGCGAGGCCGAAGCGCCGGCGGACATGCGCAGCACCGTCTTGCCGACCGAAGCGCTGTGCTTCCCGATCCAGCGCGTCCGCCTCAGCGGCGCCGGTCCCGACGCGGCGCGCTTTTCCTGGCTGTGGCAGTCGCTGCGCCGCTACGAAGGCCGCTGCATCGGCACGGCCGGCATCGACCTGATCCGCCGCCGCGCGCTCGACCAACTGGTCGCGCGCGGCTTCGTCACCACTCGCCTCGGCGTGCCGGCGCAGGACCTGTCCCGCGGTGAGCTGCGCTTCGAGCTGCTGCCCGGGCGCCTGCGCCAGGTGCGGGTGCAGTCGGCGGACGGCCGCGTGTTCTGGCGCGGCGCGCTGCCGCTGCGGCCGGGTGACGTGCTCGACCTGCGCGCGATCGAGCAGGGCGTGGAGCAGTTCAAGCGGGTGCCGTCGCAGGACGCCAAGATCGATATCGCGCCGGGCGAGCAGCCCGGCGAGTCGGACCTGCTGATCACCATGCAGCGCAGCAAGCGCTGGCGCGCGGTGCTCAACGCCGACGATTCGGGCGTGCAGGCGACCGGCCGCTACCAGGGCGGCGTCGATTTCGCCCTGGATGCGCCGCTGGGCATCAACGACCTGCTCTCGATCGGCTACAACCACGACCTGGTCGACGACGGCGCCGCGCGCGGCACCCGCGGCAACAGCCTGTCCTACAGCGTGCCGTGGGGCTGGTGGACCTTGTCGCTGTCGCTGTCGTCGTATCACTACCACCAGCAGGTGGACGGCTTTCGCCAGAGCTTCCAGTCCAGCGGCAGCTCCGACAGCGCGCAACTGGATCTGCAGCGGGTGATCCACCGCACCGGTACCAGCAAGACCACGCTGGGCATGGTGGTGGCCAAGCGGGCGGCACGCAGCTACCTGGACGGCGTGGAGATCGGCATCCAGCGCCGCCACACCACCAGCGCCGAGCTCTACCTCAGCCATCGCCATTACCTGGGCAAGCTGCAGCTGGACACGCGCCTTGGGCACCGCCGCGGCACCCCGTGGTTCGACGGGCAATGGACCGGCTACGACCCGGCGGTGGGCTTCCCCGGCTACCGCTACGGCGTCACCACGCTGGATGTCAGCGCCGGTCTGCCGTTCGCGCTGGGCCCGGTGGCGATGAGCTGGGACAGCAGCCTGCATGCGCAGACGTCCCCGCAACTGCTGCTGGGTTCGGAATTCATCACCCTGGGCGGGCGCTACAGCGTGCGCGGCTTCGACGGCGAACGCACCCTCGGCGCCGAGCGCGGCGCGTACTGGCGCAACACCCTCAACCTGCCGGTGCAGCGCCTGGGCATCACCCCGTACCTGGGCGTGGATGCCGGCCGCATCGCCGGGCCCAGCGCCGCCGGCCTGGCCGGGCGCAGCCTGGTCGGCGGCTTCGTCGGCGTGCGTGGCGCGCGCGGCGGACTCAGCTGGGATGGCTTCGCCGGCTGGGACCTGCACGCACCGCGCGACTTCCACAGCGCGCAGCCGGCCTACGGCGTGCGCCTGATCTACCAGTTCTGACACAGCCTGCCGCCAGCCGGCGGCAGGCAACGCGATGGGTTTTGCCGCGGTGCGCGGCACGAGAGAGACGACGATGCACATGGACCGTACCGACGACCGCCGCCACCGCCTGCTCGAGCCGCTCAAGCGCGGCCTGGCCGCGCTGTTGTGCTGCACCGTCACCTGGACCTCGCTGCCGCTGTACGCGCAGGTCGCACCGGTCGCCAATCCGGACGGACGCCAGCCCGGCCAGCAGGCCGCCGCCAACGGCGTGCCGGTGGTCGACATCGTCGCCCCCAACGCGCGCGGCGTCTCGCACAACCGCTATTCGCGCTTCGACGTCGGCAGCAACGGCCTGATCCTCAACAACAGCGCGCAGATCTCCAAGACCGAACTCGGCGGCTACATCGCCGGCAACGACAACCTGAAGAACAGTGGCGCGGCCACGCTGATCCTCAACGAAGTCACCTCCACCACCAGCCGCCTGCAGGGCTATACCGAGATCGCCGGGGCCAAGGCGCAGCTGGTGATCGCCAATCCCAACGGCATCGTCTGCGACGGCTGCGGCTTCCTCAACACCTCGCGCGTCACCCTGGCCACCGGCACGCCGCTGCTCGGCGCCGATGGCGCCTTGAACGGTTTCTCCATCACCGGCGGTGCGCTGAGCATCGGCAGCAACGGTCTGGACGCGTACAACGTGGACCGCCTGGATCTGCTGTCGCGGCAGTTGAGCGTGGGCGGTTCGGTGTGGGCTAAGGATCTGCTGGCCAGCGCCGGTGCGCAGCGTATCGGCTACGACGGCATGCTGCTGGAGGTGCTGCCGGGCAGCGACGGCGCACCGCCGGCGATCGGCATCGACGTGGCGTACCTGGGCGGCATGTACGCCGACCGCATCCGCTTGATCGCCACCGAAGCCGGTGTCGGCGTGGTCAGCCGCGGCACCCTGTCCGCGCAGAGCGGCAGCCTGCAGATCGACAGCGCCGGCCAGCTGAGCCTGGCCGGCACCGCGGTGGCCCGCGACGACGTCGACCTGCGCGCGGCCGGCGCGCTGAGCCAGCAAGGCGTCCTCGGCTCGCAGCAGGCCGGCGTGCGCCTGCGCGCCGCGCAACTGGCGCTGAGCGGCGACACCATCGCCCATGGCCTACTCGATGCCGCGGCCAGCGGCGCGCTGGCGCACAGCGGGCGCAGCAGCGCCGGCGCCATCAGCTTGTTCGGTTCGGAGCTGGATGCCGGCGGCAGCCTGTACAGCGGCGGCGATCTGGCGCTGAGTGCCAGCGGCGAGTTGCGCAGCAGCGGCAGCGCCTACGCCGGGGGCGCAGCGCAGCTGCAGGCCGGCGCGGCCTGGCTGCAGCGCGCCGGCACCGTGCAGAGCGCCGGCAGCCTGGCGGTGCAGGCGGCGCGGATCGATGCGGCCGGCGTGCTCGACGCCGGCGCCGGCCTCAGCCTGCGCAGCGACGCCGACATGCGCCTGTCCGGCCTCGCGCAATCCTGGCAGGACGCCAGCGTGCAGGCCGGCGGACGCCTGGACACGCTCGGCCAGCTCAGCGCCGGCGGGCGCCTGGACCTGGGCGCGGCGGCGATCGGCAATGCGGCCGGTGCGGTGGTCTCGGCCGGTGGCGACATCGCGCTGGCGACGCCGGGCGCGCTCGACAACGCCGGCACCCTGTACGCCGGCCGCGACCTGCGCATCGACGCGGCCAGCGTCGGCAACTCCGGCGGCAGCTACGCCGGGCGCAACGCCACGCTCGCCAGCACGGCGGCGCTGAACAACAGCGGCAGCCTGGTGGCCGGCGCGGCGCTGAGTGTGGACGCGGCGCAACTGCGCAGCAGCGGCGAACTCGGCAGCCAGGGCGGCGACGTCGCCCTGCGCAGCCGCGGCGACCTGGCCCTGGCCGGGCAGGTGGCGGCAAAGGGCGCGCTGACCGCGCAGGCCGGCGGCGCCTTGCTGCAATCGGGCACCCTGGGCGCGGGCCGCGTGCAACTGCAGGCGGCGGGCGACGCCACGCTGGACGGTGTGGTCCGCACCGATGGCGATCTGCAGCTGAGTGCCGATGGCCAGTTGCGCAGCAGCGCCACCCTGGCGGCCGGCGGCAACGCCACGCTGCATGCGCAGGGCGCGTTGCTGCAGAGCGGTCAGGTGCAGAGCGGCGGCGCACTGGCGCTGGACGGTGCCAGCATCGCCCAGGCCGGCGTGCTCGACGCCGGCACGACCCTGGCGCTGCGCAGCGTCGGCGACCTGTCGCTGGCCGGCACCGTGCAATCGCGTGGCGACCTCGCGCTGAGCAGCGCCGGGGCGCTGCAGAACCAGGCCCAGGTCGTGGCCGGCGGCGCGCTCAGCGCCAACGCCAGCAGCCTCAGCAACGCCGCTGGCGCCAGCCTGTCGGCGCTGGGCGATGCCAGCCTGAGCAGCGCGACCGTGCTGTCCAACGACGGCCAGCTGTACGCCGGCGGCGCGCTGGGCCTGCGCGCCGCCAGCCTTACGCAGACCGGCTCGGCCAATGCCGGCAGGACGCTGACGTTGAGCGTCGATGGTGCCGTTGCCAACCAGGGCGACCTGGTCGGCGGCGGCGACGTGCAGCTCGATGTGGGCAGCCTCGCCAGCAGCGGCCAGCTCGGCAGCCAGCGCGGTCAGGTCGTGCTGAACAGCCGCGGCGACGTGCAACTCGACGGCGTGGTCGTGGCTGCCGGCGCCTTGAACGCGCAGGCGCTCGGCGATCTGCAGCAGCGCGGCAGCCTGCGTGCGGCCGGCGTGCAGCTCGCTGCCGCGGGCAGCCTGGGCGTGGCCGGCACGGTGCAGAGCACCGACACCCTGCAACTGCAGGCGCAACGTGCGCTGCGCGTGGACGGCCAGGCCAGCGCGAGCGGCGCGGTCGGCGTCAACGCCGCCAGCGTCGCACTGGGGAACGGCGCCATCCTGCAGAGCGCCACCGCCCTGCAGGTGGACACCGCCGCGCTGGACAGCCAGGGCGCGTTGGACGCGGGCACCGATCTGCGCCTGCACAGCACGGGCGATATCCACCTGGCCGGCATCGCCCAGGCCGGGCGCGACGTCGCGGTGCTGGCCGGCGGCACCCTCGACAACCAGGCCAAGGTGTTCGCCGGACGCGCGCTGCAGCTCACCGCCGCCAGCGCCCGCAACCAGGCGCAAGGCCAGTGGCTCGCGCAGGGGACGCTCGACGCCAACGTGCAGGGCAACGTCGACAACGCCGGTCTGGTACAGGCCGGCCAGGCTGCGACTTTGAACGTGGGCAGCCTGCAACAGAGCGGCCGCAGCTATGCCGGCGATACCTTGACCGTGCAGGCGGCCACCGCACTGACCAACAGCGGCGACCTGATCGGCAAGCACGATGTGGCGATCAGCGCCGGCGGCGTCGCCAGCAGCGGCCAGCTCGGCAGCCAGGACGGACAGCTCGGCGTCGTCAGCGCCGGCGATCTGCAACTCACCGGCACCCAGATCGCCGGCACCGCGCTGCGCCTGCAGGCGGCGGGCGATCTGCTGCACGCTGGCACCAGCAAGGCGCAGTCCGTGCAGCTGGAGGCGGGGCGCGATCTGAGCATGGCCGGCACGGTGCAAAGTGCGTCGACCCTGCAGGCGCAGGCGCAACACGCGCTGCAACTGGACGGGCAGGCGCTGGCCGGCGGCAGCGTGCAGCTGCGCGGCGCCAGCGTCGGCACCGGCAGCGCCGCGGTGCTGCAGAGCACCGCGGCCATCGCCGTGGACGGTGGCAGCATCGACAGCCGGGGTGCGCTCGACGCCGGCACCGACCTGACCCTGCACAGCCAGGACGCGCTGCGCCTGGCTGGCATCGCCCAGGGCGGCAACGACGTGCTGCTGACTGCCGCCGGTGCGTTCGACAACAGCGCCCGCGTGGTGGCCGGGCGCGATCTGCAGGTGCAAGCGGCGAGCGCGGTCAACCGCGCTGCCGGCACGCTGGCCGCCGGCCGCGGGCTGGATCTGCACGTCGATGGATTGCTCGACAACGCCGGCTTGCTGCGCGGCGAACAATCGCTGCAACTGCAGGCGGGCAGCGTGCAGCACGGCGGCACGCTCTCCACCGGCCAGGCACTGACGCTGCGCAGCAGCGGCGCGATGGACAACCGCGGCAACGTGATCGCCGGCGGCGACCTGCTGGTGGACGTGGGTAGCCTCAGCAACAGCGGCCAGCTCGGTAGCCAGAACGGCCAGGTCACGCTTACCAGCCAGGGCGACCTGCAGCTGGGCGGCAGCGTGATCGCCGCGCAGGCATTGAACGCCACCGCGCTGGGCGACCTGCGCCTGGACGGCGTGGCCAAGGCGCGC
This sequence comes from Xanthomonas sp. LMG 12459, assembly GCF_009192905.1. NCBI lineage: Bacteria > Pseudomonadati > Pseudomonadota > Gammaproteobacteria > Lysobacterales > Lysobacteraceae > Xanthomonas > Xanthomonas sp. LMG 12459. The sequence continues at coordinate 136,719 of NZ_NSGT01000033.1, read as the reverse complement.
GCGATCGCCCTGAGCGGGCGCGATGTCGGCGTCGCCGGTGGGTTGCAGAGCGCGACCAACGCCACGCTGCAGGCGCAACGCGCGCTGCGTATCGATGGCCAGGCCCTGACCACCGGCGATCTGCAACTGCAAGGCGCCAGCGTCGCCACCGGCAATGCGGCGGTGCTGCAGAGCACGGCCGGCGCCATCACCCTGCAAGGCGGCAGCCTCGACAGCCGCGGCACGCTCGACGCCGCCACCGATCTGGCCCTGCGCAGCGATGGCACCCTGGCCGTGGCCGGCGTGGCCCAGGCCGGGCGCGACGTCGCGCTCGCCGCAGGCACCCAACTGACCAATGCCGCGCAGGTGCTGGCCGGCCGCGACCTCAGCGTCGCCGCCGCCGGCATCGCCAATGCCCAAGGCGGCAGCCTCGCCGCGAAGGGCGCACTGGCCCTGACCACCGCCGGCACCCTCGCCAACGCCGGCACCCTGCAGTCCGGCCAGGCCATGACCCTGCAGGTCGGCGACCTGCAGCACGGCGGCCAGGCCTACGCCGGCGACACGCTGAGCCTGCGCGCCAGCGGCGCCATCGACAGCCAGGGCGAGTTGATCGCCAAGCGCGACCTGCAGCTCGACGCCGCGCGTATCGCCAGCACAGGCCAGCTCGGCAGCCAGAGCGGCCAGGTGACGCTTACCAGCCAAGGTGATCTGACATTGGGCGGTACCGTCGCCGCTGCCACCGGACTCAGCGCGCAGGCGCAGGGCGATCTGCTGCAGACCGGCACGCTCAGCGCGCAGGCGCTGGACCTGCGTGCGGGGCGCGACCTGTCGCTGGGCGGCCAACTCGCCACCACACAGGAACTGCAAGCGCAGGCGCAGCGCGATCTGCAGGTGAACGGCAGCGTCAGCGCCGGCCGGGACGCCACCCTGCAGGCCGGCGGCACCCTGCGCGGCGGCAGCCAGAGCGTGCTGCACAGCGCCGGCGCGCTGCAGTTGAATGGCACCGCCATCGACAGCCAGGGCACCGTCGACGCCGGCACCACCCTGGCGATGAACAGCACGGGCGATCTCGCCCTCGGCGGCCTGGTGCAGGCCGCATCGACCATCGACCTGCGTGCCACCGGCGCGCTCACCAACGCCGCCCAGCTGGTCGCCGGCAGCGACCTGAGCCTCACTGCCGCCAGTGCCACCAACAGCGGCAGCGGCACGCTTGCCGCCCTCGGCAACGCCACCTTCACCGTGAGCGGCCTGCTCAGCAACGCCGGCGCGCTGCGTGCGCGCCAGCGCCTGCAGCTGGACGTCGGTTCGCTGCAGCAGACCGGGCGCAGCTACGGCGTGCAGCGCCTGGCGCTGACCGCCAATGGCGCCGTCGACAACCGCGGCGACCTGATCGCCGGCAGCGCCCTGCGCGTGCAGGCGGCCAGCGTCGCCAGCAGCGGCCAGCTCGGCAGCGAAACCGGCGACGTGGCCCTGGTCAGCCAGGGCGACCTGAACCTGGGCGGCACCCTGGCCTCGGCCGGCGCGTTCAGCGCACAGGCCGGCGGCGCGCTCAACCAGAGCGGCGCCTTGAGCGCAGCGACCACGCTGCAACTGCAGGCGCACGGCGACCTGACCGTGGCCGGCACCCTCAACGCCAACCAGGTCGTGCTCGGCAGCGACGCCGGCGTGCTCCAGCGCGGCACCGTCAGCGGTGCGGACATCGCGCTGCAGGGCCAGCGCATCGACAACGCCGGGCAGACCCTGTCCAGCGGCAACCTGCGCCTGAGCGGCACCGATGTCGCCATCGGCGGCGTGGCCGCGGCCGGCGTGCGCAGCGACGGCAGCCTCGGCAACAGCGGCGCGCTGACCCTGCATGCCGATGGCACGCTCAGCGCCAGCGGCCGCCTGATCGCCGCCGGCAACCTCGCCGCCGATGCCGCGCAACTCGCGCTGGCCGGCAGCACCGCCCGCGTCGGCGGCAACGCCGCGCTGACCGCAAGCGGCGACGTCGACCATCGCGGCGCCGACCTGCTGGCCGGCGGCCTGCTCACCGTGCGCGCCGGTGGCGCGCTGGACAACAGCGCGCTCAACGGCGTCGGCGGCACGCTGCAGGCGGCGGGCCTGGACCTGGGCGCGGCGACGCTGCGCAACGGCAGCGGCAGCCTGGTGCAGAGCGGCAGCGGCACCACCCGCATCGCCGTCACCGGCGCGTTCGACAACGGCGGCGGCCGCCTGGTCAGCAACGGCAACGACCTGCAACTCGGCGCTGCGTCCATCAACAATGCGCAAGGGCGCATCGAACACGCCGGTAGCGGCACGCTGACGGTCAGCAGCAGCGGCGCCCTCGGCAATGCCGGCGGTCGCATCCTCACCCAGGGCCAGCTGCAGCTCAGCACCGGCAACACGCTCGACAACCAGGGCGGCGCCGTCGCCGCGGCCGGCGATGCCAGCGTCACCGCGGCCGGGCTGGGCAATATCGGCGGCAGCGTGTCCGGGCGCGGTTTGAATGTGCAACTGGGCAGCGGTGCGCTCGACAATCGTCTTGGCGTGGTGCAAGCCGCCGGCGGCAGCCTGGTGCTGCGCGCCGACAGCCTCGAAAACCGCGGCGGCACCATGCAGGCGCTGAGCAGCGGTGGTGCGGGTGGCGACCTGCGCGTGGATCTGGCGCATACGTTGAACAACGACGCGGGCGTGATCGGCGCCAGCACCGATCTGACGCTGAACGCGGAGAACGCGAGCAACAGCGCCGGGACCCTGCAGGCCGGGCGCGACCTGGCGCTGACCGCGCGCGGCCAGCTCGACAATCACCAGAGCGGCCGCATCGGCGCCGCCCGCGACCTCAGCGTCGCCGTCACCGGCGCGCTGCTCAACAGCGGCGGCCAGCTCGACAGCGGCAACGCCATGACCCTGTCCGGCGGCCGCATCGACAACAGCCAGGGCAGCGTCGTCAACAACGGCGGCGGCCTGACCCGGCTCACCACCGGCGGCGACCTGCGCAACGTCGGCGGCAGCCTGGGCGGGCGCGGCAGCGTCGTGCTCGACGCCGCCAGCATCGCCAACGGCAGCGGACAACTGGTGGCCGGCGGCGACCTGATCGCCAACACCAATGCGCTCGACAACCAGGGCGGCAGCGTCTACGCCGGCGCCAGCATGCTGTTGCAGCGGAGCGGCGCCACGCTCGACAACCGCAGCGGCAGGATCAAGGCCGAACAGGCGGTGCGACTGACCCTGCAGAGCCTGAGCAACAGCGGCGGCCAGATCGGCGCCGGCAGCAGCGCCGGCGGCGCGGGCGACGTGGTGATCGACACCGTCGGCTTCGACGGCGGCGGCAGCATCCTCGGCCAGAACCTGCTCGACCTGACCATCCGCAGCGATTACACCCATCGCGCCGGTGCCGAAATCACCAGCAACGGCGACTTCCGCCTGGCGGTGGGCGGCAACTTCGTCAACGCCTCGACGCTGCAGGCCGGGCGCAGCCTGGGCATCAATGCCAGCAGCATCAACAACGTGGCCGGCGCCAGCATGCGCTCGGGCAACGTGCAGTTGAACACCGGCGGTGGCGTCAGCAACGCCGGCGACCTCTCCGCCAGCGGCAACCTGCAGGTCACTGCCGGGTCGGTGTCCAACACCGGCAGCCTGGTCGGCGGCAACGTGCTGGTGGACACCGGCACCCTGGTCAACGGTGCCGACCTGGGCGGCGCCACCGACAACGCCGCCTACGGCAGCGCGCTGATCGGCGCCACCAGCGGCATGACCCTGCTGGTGCGCGACCAACTGGTCAACCGCGATGCGCGCATCTTCAGCCTCGGCAACATCGCCATCGGCGCCGCGCGCGACGGCAACGGCACGCTCACCGCGCGCACCGGCACGCTGGACAACGTCTCCGGCAGCATCGAGGCCGATGGCAGCATCCTGATTGCGGCCAATCAGATCAACAATCGGCGGCGGGTGGTCAATGCAGTAACTACACCTCTCTCAGATTCAGAAAGAGAGGAAATCAATAGAAGCACGCCTGATGAGGTTCTCTATGTTGGAGACCAGATGCCGCCGCGCGACGGTAGGAATCATGGAGCGGAGATCCGCCTAGGCGCATCGAGAACCTATGATGTGATGAGCCGAGACAAGCTCATCTCCGCAAGTGCGGAGGGACGTATTGTTTCTGGTGGAAACATTTTAATTTCGGGAAGTTTTAATAACGCTGCTTCCACAGTTGCTGCTGCTAGAGCGTTACAAATCAACAAGGCCGGGTCCGCTGGGTTGAGCGACAGCCTTATAAATCATGGGGAGGTTATAAGTAACAACGCTTTGGCTCTTAGTCAGAAAACTAAGTACACGGACATCGAGACAGTAGCTGTTCTAGAGGATGGAGATTGCGCGAGAGGCTATACGGACCAAGGATGTACTTATGCAGTGCAGACAAACGAAATAGGTTCTGGCGTAATAGACAATAGCTACATTGCCCTAGCAGCCAACATGACCGGCGGCCAGGGCGTATCGATCAGCGGCGCCACCATCAGCAACGGCGCGGTCGGCAGCGACGGCCGCAGCATCGGCGGCGCGTCCTTCAACGTCGCCCAGGGCGGTGCCCTGAACCAGTACGGCACGATGAGCGCCGACGGCGCCGGTGGTATCGCCGTGCAGGCGCAGACCGCTGCGGCGCCGACCAAGGCCAACGTCGGCAACCACATCGCCACCGCTAGCCTGGGTGCCATCCGCATCGACGACGGCCAGGCCACCCTGGCCGATGGCGGCAGTACCACTGCGTCCCAGGTCCAGGCCAGCGGCGTGCAGGCCCAGCTCGGCGGCGCCGGCAGCGGCAGCCGCAGCCAGGTCCAGGCCGGCACCGCGCAGGCGGTGCTGATCGCCGGCAGCGTGCCGACCCAATACCAGCAGATCGATCCTGGCACCGGCCACGTGCCGCAGGTGGTCGGCGGCGTCGGCGCGCCGCTGGGCAACATCGTGCTGCCGATGGGCGGGCTGTACCGCCTGGTCGGCAGCAGCGGCGCCAGCGTCAACACGCTGGGCCGCGCCGCCAACGGCCTGGGCGGGGTCAAGGCCAACAACAGCGCCCCCGGCCGCCGCTACCTGATCGAGACCGATCCGCGTTTCGTCGACTACAACAATTTCATCAGCAGCGATTACCTGCTCGACAAGCTCGGCGTGGATCCGCAGTGGACCCAGACCCGCCTGGGCGACGGCTTCTACGAACAGCGCCTGGTCCTGGACCAGATCACCCAGCTCACCGGCCGCCGCTACCTGGGCAACTACGCCGACGGCGTGGCCCAGTACCGCGCGCTGCTCGACGGCGGCGTCGCCGAGGCCGGCACCCTGCACCTGAGCGTGGGCGTGGCCCTGACCGCCGACCAGGTCGCCGCGTTGACCCACGACATCGTGTGGATGGTGGAACAGGAGTACCAGGGCCAGAAGGTGCTGGTGCCGGTGGTGTACCTGTCGTCGAAGACCGCGCTGACCCTGCGCAGCGACGGCGCGCTGCTGGCCAGCGACAACGGCGACGTCTCGCTCAACGCCACGGCCGGCCTGAGCAACACCGGCACCATCGGCGGCGCCAATGTCAGCGCCAACGTCGGCAACCTGCTCAACCAGGGCCGCATCGTGTCCAGCGGCACCGTGGCGCTGCAGGCCAATCAGGACCTGCTCAACCTCGGCGGCCAGATCGCCGGCCGCGACGTGCTGCTCAGTGCCGGCCGCGACCTCACCAGCACCACCCGCGACGCCCTCGCCGGCGGCGACCTGCGTTCGGGCATCACTGCCGGCAACAACCTGCTGCTGCAGGCCGGCCGTGACCTCAGCCTCACCGGCACCACCGTGCAGGCCGGCAACAATGCCGCGTTGCAAGCAGGCAACAACCTGTTGCTGCAACCCACAGCGCTGCGTGACGAATCCGGCTTGATGCGCGGCGGCGATACATCCAGTCTGACGGTCGGCGGCAATCTGCAACTGGCCGCCGGCAACGATCTAATCATCCGCCAGGCGCCGGTGAAGGCCGGCGGCGACCTGATGGCCGCAGCTGGACACGACCTCGACGTGACCTCGGTGCTGGGCGACAGCCACACCACCACCGACGAGACCCGCCAAGGCAAGACCAAGATCGTCACGGCCAGCAACATCCAAGCCATCGACCAGCAAGCTCTCACGGCCGGCGGCAACCTGGTGCTCAGCGCCGGCCACGACGTCAATCTGACCGCGGCCAAGCTCGATGCCGGTAAGGGTTTGGCGGTGGTCGCAGGCAACGACCTCAACAGCACCAGCCTGACCACGGTCGATACAAGTACCACCGTAGAAACGCGCAATCGCTTCAAGCAGACCACCCGCACCCGCGACGAGACCGTCCACGGCACCGAGTTCACCGCTGGCGGCGACATCGCCCTGCAGTCCGGCCACGACGTGAACCTGACCGCGGCCAAGGCGTTCACCGACAAGGGCGCGCTGGCGGTGTCCGCCGGCAACGACGTCAACCTGCTCACCGAGCAGGAGCAGCACGACGCCGTGCAGGACATGCAGAAGAAGAAAACCGGCTTCCTGTCCAGCAAGACCACCACCACGCATGACGAGTGGCACGACAGCACCGCGGTGGCAACCACGCTCAGTGGCGACACCGTGCAGATCGCCGCCGGCCACGACCTGCTGTCGCAGGGCGCGCAGGTCGCCGGCACCGGCAATGTGGTCGTTGCTGCGGGCAACGACCTGACGCTGGAGACGGCGCAGAACACGCACAGCGAGGAGCACGACAAGAAGGTCAAGAAGACCGGCCTGTACAGCGGCGGCGGCTTCAGCGTCACCCTGGGCGCGAGCAAGCAGACCAATACACTCAACACCACCGAGGTGAGCCAGGGCGGCAGCTTGGTGGGCAGTACCGATGGCTCCGTCACCCTCACCGCCGGCAATGCCGTGGCGATCACCGGCAGCGACGTGCTGAGCAAGACCGGCACCGCCATCGTCGGCAAGGACGTGACAATCGCAGCGGTCGAGAACCGTGTGGATACGGTGCAGACGTCCAAGCAGCAGAGTGCGGGGATCACCCTTGGATTGACCGGTGGCTTGGTCGATGCGGCGCAAACCGCGTATGGGGTGGTCAAGCGTGGCTCGGACGTAGACGACGATCGGCTCAAGGCGCTTTACGCGGCGAAGGCCGGTTACGCGATCGGCGATGCGGCTGGCCTGGCCAGCAACGGCCTGAAGGGCTACAACGGCGAAGCAGTTGCGGGCAACATGACGAGAACCGGTGAGGCGTCAGCCGATGGTGCCCAGGGAGCGGCCAATGCCACCGGCGTGAGCCTGCGCATCGGCATCGGTGCCAGCAGCTCGTCCAGCAAGACGACGACCCACGAAGAGACCACCGGCGGCAGCCGCATCCTTAGCGACGGCAATGTGACCATCGCGGCCACGGGCGGCGATCTCAACGTCATCGGCAGCAAGATCGCCGGCGACAACGTCGCATTGGCGGCGGCGAAAAATCTCAACCTGTTGAGCCAGCAGGAAACCAACACGACGAAGTCGGAAAACAAGAACGCCGGCGGCGAGATCGGCGTCAGCGTCGGCGCAACGACCGGCTACTACCTGACCGTGTCGGCCGGCAAGGGCAACGCCAAGGGCAACAGCAACCTCCACACCGAAAGCGTGGTCACGGCCAACGACACGCTGACCTTGGCCAGCGGCAACGACACCACGATCAAGGGCGCGCAAGCGATCGGCGACACCGTGCTGGCCAAAGTTGGTGGCGACCTGCTGATCCAGAGCGAGCAGGACACCAACGACTACAAGAGCAAGCAGCAGCAGGCCAGCCTGACCCTGGCGACCGGCTCCGGGAGTGGTGGCAGCTACAGCCAGCAAAAGGTCAACAGCAACTACACCAGCGTCAAGGAACAGAGCGGCATCCAGGCCGGCAATGGTGGATTCGATATCACCGTCGGCGGCGACACCCATCTCATTGGCGCCGCCATCGCCAGCACTGCCGACGCCGAGAAGAACCATCTGTCCACCAACGGCTTGACGGTGGAGGACCTGCAGAACAAGGCCGAGTACAAGAGCAGTGGCGTGTCGGTCGGCGGTGGGACCGGAAGCAGCATGGTCAGTGTTGCCGCGCGTACCGGGCTGAGCATGCTGGGTAACAGCAGCGACAGCAGCAGTAGCACTACCAAGAGCGACATCGCCGCTGGCACGGTGGAGGTGCGCAACGGCGACACCGCGGCGCTGTCGGGCCTGGACCGCAAGGCCACCGAGTTGCAGCAGTCGGGCCTGAAGGAAATCTTCGACGAGAAGAAGCTGGCAGAGCAGAAGGAGTTGGCCGCTGTGGCGGGCGAGGTCGGGTTCCGTGTTGCTGGCGATGTTGCCGTAGCCATGCAGCATAAGGCGCAAACAGATCTCGCCCAGGCCCAGGCGGCCGGCGATCAAGCGGGGATCGATGACGCATTGTCGCGCTTGGCGAGCTGGGGTGATGGTGGAACTTCGAAGACCCTGTTGCATGGCGTCACAGGCGCTGCGGTAGCGGCGCTCGGTGGTGGCGATGCGCTCAGCGGAGCAGTTGGCGCCGCCGTCTCCGAAAAAGCAAAGCAGGCGATGTTCGACTACCTGCTCGCTCAAGGACTCTCGCCGAACGACCCAACGTTCAAGAGCGTGATGGAACTGGGCAGTGCCGCATTGGGGGGACTGGTTGGTCAGCAGACTGGCGCCAGTACTGCATTGGCAGGCGAACAGTTCAATCGACAGCTCCATCCAATCGAACTCAGCTTCATCGCGGCGAAAGCCGACGACTACGCTGCATACGCCGGTATCAGCGAGAAAGAAGCGGTGCAATTGTTGATTAATGCGACCCTGGACCAAGTAGATAACGGTGCGCAGCAGCGCACGAGGAGCAAGGACGCGGCAACATACCAAGCGGCTGCGAATTGGCTTGCCAATGAAGCGGCAAACGTCAATCTGGGCTTCGTTAATGAAAAGGGTCAGTCGCAACAAGCATTTACAGCGACTATTAGCCAGTTCTATGACTCGACTTTATTCGATGGTCCTTATCGCGGAACCATCTTCACTAAGTTGACGGACAAGGTCTTGGGGACCAATTGGACTGGAACATTCTCGATCTCGAATGATAAGTATCTTTCCACTGCAGCTGATCTTAAGTTGGAGGGACAGTACCAAGAATGGCGCGCGACCCGGCCAGCGGACGTCTCAAAGTGGAGCGACGAAGATCTGAACACGATGGTTGGGTTCGTTCATAAGAACGATCTGCGGAAGATGGCACAGCTCGGCATCTTTGGTCCACCTGGTGCTACGTGGGTATCGTTGGCGGACGGCGACTACAAGACTGTTGTCAATGATGCCGCGATAAATTTTGCTACCAGTGTTGTGCCTGTTGGCTCAGTTGGAAAATCTTTGGAACACACTGCGGAAGCAGTGTCTGATATCTCTAGCGAAGCTAGAAATGCTGATAGGGTCGCAGCCAAGTATGAGCAACAGGGTATTCTGGATATCGATGTTTCAAAAGCTGTAAAAGGGACGCCTGAGTACAATGTGCTAAATAACCCCCCTCCAAATAGTCACGTTAGACTTAGCAATGGAACTGAGTTCAAAACTAATAGCAGTGGATATGTGGAAGAAATAACTTTTACCCCCTCTTTAGCTAAAGGCGAGCGTGATGCTAGGCAGGCTGCTGTTGGTAAAGAGGGGCGCTCAACAGACGTTGGTGGGCATATCCAAGGATGCCAGTTCGACGGATCTTGCCATAGGTTCAATCTTTTTCCTCAAGACAAGAACTTTAACAATTCCGCTTACAAGAAATGGGAGAATGAAATTAAAGCAAAGCTAAAAAATGGCAGTGATGTCGATTTCGTAAAGGTTAGGTTCTCAAGAGCGGACCCGAAATCAGCAAGGCCTGATGCATTAACTATTGATTATTCTGTAAATGGCGAATTGATGCGAAAAACATTCAGAAATGAAGCCGGGGGTTGAGGATGGAAAGAGAGATTTATATTCTTAATGAGATTGTTCAACTGATGCATGATTCTGCTCCTGATGGTTATGAGGAGGCGATTTGCGAATTTTCGTACGAAAAGTATGAAGACAGCTGGTCTGTAGGATCTAAATACTCTTTTGTGCGAGGTGGGGTTTCATTTAGTGATTTGTTGGACGATCCAGATGATGAAGTTTCTGGTTTAGTCCGTGAGTTGCACCAAGTAATGGAGCAAGAAAATCGCGGAAATTGGGAAAAATTCGCGGTTAAATTAAATTCGTCCGGCGAGGCAAAAACGAATTTCTTCTATAGTTCAAGTAAAAATTAAAAAATAAATTTTCTAAAAATCAGTAAAAAATTTTCAAATTAAGCGGCTGTTCCCTCGTGGCGCCATGGGCTCGCCTAAATCCAGAAAAACATGATGTGGTTGGCGTAAACTTGACCAATAGCTCCTTTAAAAATAAGTTCAGTGGTGCGCTGACTAAAATCCCTGCTACCCATCTGCCGCGACCTCAGCCTCACCGGCACCGCGGTGCAGGCGGGCAACAGCGCCGCGCTACAGCCGACAGCGCTGCGCGATGAGTCAGGCCTGACCCGCGGTGGCACCGGCACCAGCCTGACCATTGGCAACAACCTGTCCCTGCAGGCCGGCAACGACCTGCAACTGCACGGCGTAGCGATCGCCACCGGCGGCGACGCAGCCCTGCAGGCCGGCCACGACCTGTCGCTGACCCCGGTCACCGATGCCAACGGCAAGGCCACGGTGCGCACCAGCATCGCTACCGGCGGCAGCCTGCAACTGGCCGCCGGCAACGACCTCACCATCCGCCAGGCGCAGGTCAGCGCTTACGGCAACCTGATCGCCGCGGCCGGGCACGATCTCAACGTGACCTCGGTGCTGGGCGACAGCCGCACCGCCACCGACCAGACCTGCCAGGGCAAGACCAGGGTCGTCACCACCACGACCACCCAGGACATCGACCAGCATGCACTCACCGCCGGCGGCAACCTGGTGCTCAGCGCCGGCCACGACGTCAACCTGACCGCCGCCAAGCTCGACGCCGGCAAGGGCCTGGCTGTGGTCGCCGGCAACGACCTCAACAGCACCACGCTCACCACGGTCGACAGCAGCACCACCCTGGAGACGCGCAAGCGCTTCAAGCAGACCACCAGCACCCGCGACGAGACCGTCCACGGCAGCGAGTTCACCGCCGGCGGCGACATCGCCCTGCAGTCCGGCCACGACGTGAACCTGACCGCGGCCAAAGCGTTCACCGAGACCGGTGCGCTGGCCGTGTCCGCCGGCAACGACGTCAACCTGCTCACCGAGCAGGAGCAGCACGACGCCGTGTAGGACATGCAGAAGAAGAAAACCGGCTTCCTGTCCAGCAAGACCACGACCACGCATGACGAATGGCACGACAGCACCGCGGTGGCAACCACGCTCAGTGGCAACACCGTGCAGATCGCCGCCGGCCACGACCTGCTGTCGCAGGGCGCGCAGGTCGCCGGCACCGGCAATGTGGTCGTTGCTGCGGGCAACGACCTGACGCTGGAGACGGCGCAGAACACGCACAGCGAGGAGCACGAGAAGAAAACGAAGAAGTCCGGCATGTTCGGCAGCGGCGGCATCGGCGTGACGTTCGGCACGCAGAAGATCCAGAACAATGCCGACACCGCCGATGTCACGCATGTGGGCAGCACGGTCGGCAGCGTGGCGGGCGACGTCACGCTGGTTGCGGGCAATCGTTACGCGCAGACCGGCAGCGACGTGCTGGCCAATGCCGGCGACATCACGGTGAAGGCAAAGGACATCGCCATCACCGAGGTCCACGACACCACCGATGCCGAGCAGCGCAGCAAGTTCAGCCAAGGCGGCTTGTCGATCACGCTCAGTTCCGCAGCACTGAACCTGGCCCAGTCCGCTTACGATACGGCCAAGGCTGGCTCCAAAGTCAGTGGCGATGCGCGCATGCAGGCGCTGGCGGCGGGGTCCGCGGCCTACAGCGCCTATGGCGCCGCCAGCTCGCTGAGTCAGACCGGAAGCGCACTGGCCAGCGGCAGCGCCGCAAGCGCTGCGCAAGGCGCGAACATCAGCATCGCCGTGACGGTGGGTGGCAGCAAGAGCGAGAGCAAGAGTACCCAGTCGGCCGACCAGGCCAAGGGTTCCAAGCTACAGGCAGGCGGCGACGTCAATCTGATCGCTACTGGCGGCGGCGATGCGAGCAACCTGCTGGTACGCGGCAGCGACGTCACCGCTGGTCACGACCTGCTGCTGGCCGCCGATCATGATGTCACCATCGAGGCCGCGAAGAACACGGCCGAACAGCACAGCACGAGTAAGAGCAGCAGCGCTGCGGTCGGCGTTGCGATCACCTACGGCGCTGATGGGTTCGCGGCGGGCGTGACGTTGAGCGCCAGTGGGGCGCGTGGCAAGGCCAATGGCGAGGATGTCAGCTACACCAACAGCCATATGGCTGCGGGCAACAACGCCACGATCATCAGCGGCAACGACACCACGCTCAAGGGCGCACAGGTCTCCGCGGACAAGGTGATCGCCGATGTCGGCGGCAACCTCAACATCGAGAGCCTGCAGGACAGCAGCAGCTACGCCAGCAAGGACAAGTCGATCGGTGGCAACGTCACGTTCGGCATCGGGTTCAGTGCCAGCGCCAGCTACAGCAGCAACAAGGTCAATGGCGACTACGCCAGCGTCACCGAGCAGAGCGGCATCCAGGCCGGCAAGGGCGGGTTCGACATCACCGTGGGCGGCAACACCGACCTGAAGGGCGCGGTGATCGCCAGCAGCCAGGATGCGATCGACCAAGGCAAGAACCGCCTGAGCACCGGCACGCTGACGTACAGCGACATCGCCAACACCAGCAGCTATGACGCCAAGGGCATCAGCCTGTCGGGCGGCTACAGCTATGGCGGCTCAGGTGGAGATGACAAAGCCAAGGCTGCAGATGGACAAACGGCGCCGACGACCGGCAACGGCTCCAACTGGTCGTGGCAGAACTTCAAGACGGGCGCCAGCGGGACCGCAGCCGGCTACGGTCATGAGAGTGGCGATGCGCAATCCACTACCCACAGCGGTATCAGTGGTGGGGCGCTGGTCATCACCGACGAAGTGGGGCAGCAAGCAAAGACCGGCAAGAGCGTCGCCGACACGTTGGCGGGTCTGAAGCGGGATGTCGTGACCGGCGATGACGCCAATGGCCTGACCAAGCAATGGGATGGACAAAAGCTGCAGGAGCAGGTGGCCGCCCAGGCGCAGATCACGGCGACGTTCGGGCAGCAGGCCACGCACGTGATCGGTGACTACGCCGAGAAGAAGATGACGGAGGCGGCAGACCTACGTCGGCAGGCCAATGACACGACCGATCCCGACCAGAAGGCGCAACTGACCGCACAGGCCGACCAACTGGAAAGCCAGTGGGGCGACAACGGCAGCTTGCGCGTACTGGCGCACACCGTGGTGGGGGGACTTACAGGCGGGCTAGAAGGTGCTACGGGCGCCGCTACAGGCACGCTCGCTGCGCCCGCCGTGGCAACCGCGCTGCGGGAGGCAGGCGTCACCGGACCGTTGGCAGACACGTTGACCGCCTTGGCATCGACAGCGGCGGGTGCGGTTGCGGGCGGCACTGCGGGTGCTGCGACGGCCAGCAATGAGGTGGTGAACAATTACCTAAGCCACGAAGAAGCAGCTCGAAAGGCTTTGCTTGAGAAAAAGCAAAGCGATGGATCTATTTCTGATTCAGAAAAGAAAGAGCTCGCAGAAATTCAGCGTGTAGATGGTGCAAGAGACAAGGCAATAGCTGATGCGTGCACTCAAGGTAACAAAGCAAGCGCTGCTTGTCTGAGTTTGGCGCAAGGGGCTTTAGACGCTGTAGCAGGCTACGAACGCGGACCTAGTTGGATGATTTCCTATAAGGAACTTTATCCGCAAGATGCCGCAAATGCAGGCAAGAGCGCGTCCGGCTTGGATCCGGAAAGTAGGATATGGGATACAAGTATAGCCAAAATCGCTAAGGATAGCGGCCGTTCATATGCAGATGTGGCCAAGGATTTGGGATACGCAATGGCAGCCCAGACTTTGGTAGCAACTGTGGCAGGGCTTGGCTATTCGAGAGGCAGTGCTTCGAAAGGTATAGTTGATCTTCCGGAGTTAACTGTTACACCAGATAGCTCTAATTTAGTCAGGCCAACCCCCAGACAATCTGAAATAGATGTTGGGGCAGGCCTTGGAGCAGGTGCTCGACCACAAGTCAGTTTCAAAAATGGTCAAGAAGTTCCTTATGGAACGAAGAACAGTGTTCGTCCTGATTGGTGTATTGGAAATGTTTGCAGCATTGAGGTAAAAAATTACAGCATTGCAAAAAATCAAAGGGGACTGATTGATAAAATTTCAAAGCAAGCGTTGCAGAGAGTGACAGAGCTACCTGCAGGCATGCAACAGAAAGTGGTTATTGACATCCGTGGTCAAAATGTAACTACTGCAGAGAAAAATGCGATCATTAAAAGTATTGTGCAAAAAACTAATGGCATAATTGGGCCCACCGACATAGACTTCAAAGACAAATGAGAATGATCGGAATTAACGGCGGACATACGACATATGATCTGGGAACGCCATCGGATGTTGTGCTTTTTTTTGACTGCATAAACGCTTTTGTTGTAAGAAAATATCATGGAAAAGAATGGGGTTTGTTAACGGATCGGCTTTATCGGAGGTATCTGCGACTTGATGATTTGGAGAGGTGCTCCGAGTTGATGGGGCTCGTTAAAATTACATTTAGCGAAATTTCAGCTTCATCCATCGAGTGGAATAAGTCAATTTTAAATGTTGATGGTAAGACATTGCTTGCTTTTAGAAGTTCTAATTTGAGTGGTATTTTTTACAATTATTTCGAAGCCTTTTCAAAGGCCAAAGAATCCGCTATGTCATTTTATGATGAATTCAACATATACCAACCGGTTAGAATTTTAGTTTCAGACTTGCCGAATTTAGTTATTGAAAAAATGAGGCCATTGAAAGATTATGATAGTCTTGAAAAAGATGCTACCCCCTTTTGGCTTCAGTGAGTAAGCTAATATATTAGTTTTAACTTAATATTGGTTCTGATGGCCTAGTCGCCTCCAGTACCAGCAGATCGATCCTGGCACCGGCCAGGTGCCGCAGGTGGTCGGCGGCGTTGGCGCGCCGCTGGGCAACATCGTGCTGCCGATGGGCGGGCTGTACCGGCTGGTCGGCAGCAACGGCGCCAGCGTCAACACGCTGGGTCGGGCTGCCAACGGCCTGGGCGGGGTCAAGGCCAACACCAGCGCCCCCGGCCGCCGCTACCTGATCGAGACCGATCCGCGTTGCGTCGACTACAACAACTTCATCAGCAGCGATTACCTGCTCGACAAGCTCGGCGTGGATCCGCAGTGGACCCAGACCCGCCTCGGCGATGGTTTCTACGAACAGCGGCTGGTGCTGGACCAGATCACCCAGCTCACCGGCCGCCGCTACCTGGGCAACTACGCCGACGGCGTGGCCCAGTACCGCGCGCTGCTCGATGGCGGCGTCGCCGAGGCCGGCACGCTGCACCTGAGCGTGGGCGTGGCGCTGACCGCCGACCAGGTCGCCGCGCTGACCCACGACATCGTGTGGATGGTGGAACAGGAATACCAGGGCCAGAAGGTGCTGGTGCCGGTGGTATACCTGTCGTCGAAGACCGCGCTGACCCTGCGCAGCGACGGCGCGCTGTCGGCACAAAATTTGTGTCGGTCCCATCTGCTGAAAGTATCTATCAGAAGATGATTGACATAGGCGCTGGTGCGCGTGGAATTGTATACGGCTCATATGGTCCTGGTCAGCCTGGGCATGTGTTTAATGTTGTAAACCAAAATGGGGCCATTAGATTTTTGGATGGGCAAACAGGGAAGGCGGCTGACCTTGATAAATTCAAGTCGTTTAAATTTTTGAGGACAAATCAATGATAGATTTTGAGGAGGCTTTGAAGGTGGTCGTTGGTCACCTGAGTAAGTCCTCAGCGCAGTTGGTGATAACTCACTCTGAAGAGTTTCCTGAAGGGTGGTTGTTTTGCTTCGATTCTAAAGAATATGTTGAAACGGGTGATTTCTCTTTCCATCTCGTTGGAAATGGTCCTATTTTGATTGATAAGGACACCGGCGAATTGCAAGTTTTTGGTACGGCATTTCCGCCAAAGGAATATGTTGAAGAATACTCTTTGA
Source organism: Xanthomonas sp. LMG 12459 (assembly GCF_009192905.1). Lineage (NCBI taxonomy): Bacteria > Pseudomonadati > Pseudomonadota > Gammaproteobacteria > Lysobacterales > Lysobacteraceae > Xanthomonas > Xanthomonas sp. LMG 12459. The sequence continues at coordinate 120,554 of NZ_NSGT01000033.1, read as the reverse complement.
GGAAGAGAGGCAAGTAGCAAGATAAATAGTCGGTGCAAAAGTATCTGGTGGGGCGGGCGGTTTCAATTTGCAAGCGCAACATGTGGTTTGAAGCGCGGCATCTGCATCTCATGTTCAGAGCGGCGTACAGGCGGTACTGACCGCCGGCAGCGTGCCCGGCCGGTACCAGCAGATCGATCCAGGTACCGGCCAGGTGCCGCAGATTGAAATTAAAAACACAAAAGTAAAGGTGTTCAAGTCATGAATGAGATGAGCACTATCTTGGCAAAAATAGTTATAGACGCTTGTTTGTTTTTTGAGTTTTCGGGTTCAAGTGTTATAGATCGTGACGCTGCAATTAAAATGATGGAGCAAATTGCATCTGAACTACAGGGTCTCTCAGAGAGTCAGAAAGAAAGTGTTTGTGAAATTTTTAACGAAATAGCGAGTAATTACGATAAGGAGTTTTCATCTTTTATATTGAGCTTGCCTGAAAATCTTGGGCTGATAGATTAGCCATGAATATCGCGAAACTTATTTTCCTGATGAATCAGGCACGGTTGAATTATGGCTATATGCCGGTGCAAAAGCTCCATTTGGAGGCAAATTTTTGAAAAATCAGGTCATTCTTAGATGAGTACTCTTCTTTTTGATGTCGCAAAATCTTTTGCGCTAGGTCGAATGGATGCGCGCGTTTTTTCTGAGGCTTATATGGAGATTTGGAAAATAGAGCGCGACAGAGGAGTTTTACGGGAAGATGCGGCTTCGTTAAGTGAGTGTTTGTCTAGTATTTTTTGTTTCGCTGATATGTATAGTGAAGATGCCGACGCAAGGCAATATTTCGAATTGGATGAGGCGGGGTTACTTAGCAAAGTATGCGATGAAATAAATAGGTTTGAAAAAGCCAATGTCTGACCATTTTTAATACTGCCTGATGGTGCAGGCATCAGCCTAACCGTCGACAACACAATAGTCTTTACAGGCCGGCCACGTCCTGTCGCTGACCCCGGTCACCGACGCCAACGACAAGGCCACGGTGCGCACAGCATCGCCACAGGCGGACGGCGACTTGATCGCCGTGGCCGGCTACGACCTTGACGTGACCTCGGTGCTGTACGGCAGCCGCACCGTCACCGACCAGAGCCGTCAGGGCAAGACCAGGGTCGTCACCGCCACGACCACCCAGGACCTCGACCAGCAGGCACTCACCGCCGGCCACGACGTCAACCTGACCGCCGCCAAGCTCGACGCCGGCAACGGCCTGGCCGTGGTCGCCGGCAACGACCTCAACAGCAGCACCCTGACCATGGTCGACAGCAGCACCAACCTGCAGACGCGCAAGCATTTCAATGACACGGCACCAAGATCGGTACGGCAGCAGCCCGCAGAGCCGAAACTCTCAAGCAGTATGCTTCGCCCCTGACCAGCAAGAAGCCAATGCCATGACCGACACCCCCACCACCCCCACTCTTTCCGCCATCGAAGCCCGCGCCCTAGGCTGCCTGATCGAGAAGGAGGCGACCACGCCGGATGCGTATCCGCTCACGGTCAATGCGACGGTGGTGGCGGCCAATCAGAAGACCTCGCGCGAGCCGGTGATGGCGTTGAGTCCGGGCGATGTGCAACACGCGCTACGGCAACTGGAGGGGCGCGGTCTGGTGCGGCAGCAGTTCTCCTCGCGCGCCGAGCGCTACGAGCATCGGTTGGCCGCGGCGTTGGATCTGACCCAGCAACAGGTGGCCTTGCTCGGCCTGCTGTTGTTGCGCGGCCCGCAGACGGTCAATGAGTTGCTGACGCGTGCCGAACGCATGGCGCGCTTCGCCGATGCGGACGACGTCCGCCATCAGTTAGAACGGCTGGCGCAGCGTCAGTTGGCGGTGCAGTTGCCGCGTGCCAGCGGGCAGCGCGAGGACCGCTACATGCATTTGCTCGCTGGTCCGGTGGATGCGGAGGCGCTGGCGACCACGTTCAAGGCGCGGCCGACCGCCTCGGGCAACGATGAGTTGGAAGGGCGGGTGCAGGCGTTGGAGGCCGAGGTGGCGGAGCTGCGCGAGATCGTGGCGCAGTTGCAGGCGCAGCTCGCGCACGAGTGACGCTGCGTGGATGGGATTCTAAACGAAGCCTCTGGTTAACCAAAGAACGCTCACTTGTAGGAGCGGCGGCAGCCCCCCGCAAAACCGCGGCAAGGCGCGTTACTACAGGTGCCCTAAACATCAAGGCACGCACCAAGCGCAGCGCCCCGCGATCGCAGGATCACCCCATCTCCACCTGCGGAATCACCGCCAGCATGTCGGTGACACCGACATCGGCACCCGCCTGGCTGAGCAGGGTGGTCGCCTGGCCACGATGGTGGGTCTGGTGGTTGAAGAAGTGCAGCAGCAGGTCGCCGAAGCGCCGGGCGTGCGATTCGCCACGGGTGTTGCGATAGCGCAGCGCCACGTCGAGGTCGTCGGCATGCAGTTGCGACATCCACTCGGCGATCGTCGCATCCAGGGACTCGCGTTGCGCCCGCAGGTCCGCCAGGCAGTCCGCCTGCGGTGCATCCAGGGCGGTGGGGACCGGCTTGGCGGCGATGGCCCGCAGCGCCGGGTGCCGTGCCGGATGCTGGGCGAAGCGCTGCAGCCAGATCGTATCGGCCACCACCAAATGGTTGAGCGTGCCCAACAGCGACCCGAAGAAGGCGCCGCGCGGCTCGGTGATCGCGGTGTCCGGCAGGGTTGCGGCCGCGGCGTAGAGACGCTGGTTCATCCATTGGCTGTAGTTGGCGAACAGCCGCAGTGTGTGCAAGGTGTCCATGCTCAGGCGTGCTCCTGGGGTGCGTACAGTTCGCACAAATAGAGTTCGACCTCGGCCGCTTCCGGGCTCAGGCGCACGCGTCCCTGGGCGACAAAGCCCAACGCAGCGAGCAGACGCTGCGAGCGTGCGTTGCCAGGGGATACGATCGCGTAGACGCGCGGCAGCGCCAGTACGCTGCGCGCATACTCCAGCACCGCGCTCCCCGCCTCGCTGGCGTAGCCATGGCCCGCGTAGGGTTGCAGCAGGGCATAGCCCAGGTCGGGCGCGGGCAGGGTCGGCCGCAACACCAGCCCGGCCACGCCAAGCCAGGCGCTGTCGTCGCGACGCTCCACGGCATACAGTCCGAAGCCGTGCTCGGCGTAGCTGCGCACCGAGCCGTCGGCGAGGTAGCGGCTGGCTTGCGCTTCGTCGCGCACGCCGCGGTCGCCGATGTGCGCCAGGAAGCCGGGGTCGTTGAGCAGGGCCAGCATCGGCGCGGCGTCGCGCTCGGGGTCCAGTCGGCGCAGCAGCAGGCGCCCGGTCTCGATCACGGTGGACATGCGGCGCTCCTGCGGGTGGGGCGGCCAGCGTGGCGCCGCAGCAGCGGCTTGGCAAGCGGCGCCTTCGGCGGGCGACTCGTGACGCAGACGCATCGCTGCCTTGGGTCTGGAACCGCGAAACATCCCCGCGCAAAGGCCGCCGCCCCCGACATCCCGGTCACATGTAACAAACGTCTAGTTAACAGCTTCACATGGGGTGCCGGTATTCTGACGCCCATGCGACCCATCCCCCGTCTCGCCACCTTCCTGTCCCTGCTCTCCCTGGCCGGCCTCGCCGAGGCCCGTGGCGTCATCGAAAAGGTGCAGATCCAGGGCCTGAACAAGGACGAGGACGCGGCGATGATCGAGAATATCCAGGTCTCGCTGTCGCTGTACGACGCCATCGGCAAGGACCAGGGCGAGTCGCGCCTGGAGTACCTGCTGAGCCAGGCCGAACGCCAGACCCGGCAGGCGCTGGAGCCGTTCGGCTACTTCACTCCCAAGATCACCGTCGACGCGCCACGCCAGGACGACAAGCTGACCGTGGTGGTGCACGTGGACAAGGGCGAGCCGGTGCGGGTGCGCAATTTCCAGGTGGGCATCACCGGCCCGGCCGAGGACGACCGCTACCTGGGCGAGGACCTGAAGAACTTCCGCCCGCGCAAGGGCGACATCTTCGTCAGCAGCGTCTACGAGACCAGCAAGGTCACCATCACCCGGCGCCTGGCCGAGCGCGGCTACTTCGATGCCGACTTCACCCAGCGCAAGGTCGAGGTGACCCGCGCCGACCACGCCGCAGACATCGACCTGAGCTGGGACAGCGGCCGCCGCTACAACATGGGTCCGATCCGCTTCCACCAGGACTACTTCAACCAGACGCTGTTCGATCCGCTGGTGTACTGGAAGGAAGGCAGCTACTACCACGAGGGCAAGCTCGACCGCCTGCGCGAGTCGCTGGTCAAGCTCGACTACTTCAGCGTCATCGACATCCAGCCCAAGCCGGAAGAAGCCGACGCCAACGGCGACGTGCCGGTGGACGTCAACCTCACCCGCGCCAAGCGCAGCATCTACACCGCCGGCCTCAGCTACGGCAGCGAGAGCGGCGCCGGCGTGCGCCTGGGCGTGGACCGCCGCTACGTCAACGCGCGCGGGCACAAGCTCAGCACGCAGTTGGACTACGCGCAGAAGCGCAAGAGTTTCATCACCAGCTACCGGATCCCGGCGTTCCGCTGGCTCGACGGCTGGTACACCACCTCGCTGCGCGTCTACGACGAGCAGACCGATTACATCGACTTGCGCAACGTCAAGCTCACCGGCAGCCGCAGCGGCCAGATCAACGAGCACTGGACCGCGATCGCCTCGATCAACGCCTTGCGCGAACGCTGGCGCTACGCCACCGACGAGGTCTTCGACGGTGCGCTGTACCAGACCTCGACGCTGTTCTATCCGCAGATCGAAGCCGACTACGTCGGCGTGGACGACAAGGTGTTCCCGCGCAAGGGCTTCAGCGGCAACATCAGCCTGCGCGGTGGCGCCGAAGGTGTGGGCTCGGATGCCAGCTTCGTGCAGGCGCACATGCGGGTGAACTGGTTCCACGGCATCGGCGACAACGACCGCCTGATCCTGCGCGGCGAAGCCGGCAGTACCTGGACCGACGCGCTGGTGGCGATGCCGCCGAGCCTGCGGTTCTTCGCCGGCGGCGACAACAGCATCCGCGGCTATGCGTTCCGAGAAGTCGGCCCGCGCACGCCGCGGCCGGACCGTTTCGCGCTCGGCGCCAAGCACATCCTCACCGGCAGCGCCGAGTACGAGCATTACTTCAAGGGCGGGCCCTGGGGCGGCGCGGTATTCGTCGATAGCGGCAGCGCCTTCGACGACACGCCGGACTGGCACACCGGCGTCGGCTTCGGCCTGCGCTGGCGCTCGCCGGTCGGCCCAGTGCGGGTGGACATCGCCCATGGCTTGAACGATCCCGACTCGCAGTTCCAGCTCTATCTCAACATCGGAGCCAATCTGTGAGCGCGCCGATCGAGCCGACGTCGCCCACCGCACCGCCGCCGCGGCGCCCGCGCTTCTATCGGCGCAAGCGCTTCTGGTGGGGCTCGGCGCTGACCGTCGCCGGCCTGGTGCTGCTGGCGGCGATTGCGCTGTACTGGCTGCTGCAGACCGTGGCCGGGCGCGACGTGCTGCTGGCGCAGGTGGTGGCGCGGCTGCCGGCCGGTTCGACGCTCACCTGGGAACGAGCCGAAGGACCGCTGGCCGGTCCGCTGACCCTGCACAACCTGGACTTCCGCTACAACGAGATCCACTTCACCGCCGAGCGCGCCTACCTCGATCCGGACATCCGCCCGCTGCTCGGGCGCAAGCTGCAACTGGATGCGCTGGAACTGACCAACGCCACGCTCAACCTGGCCAAGAGCAACGAGCCGTTCGAACTGCCGCGCTGGCCGCAGTCGCTGCCGCAGATCGAAGTGCCGCTGGCGCTGCAGGCCGACCGCATCGCCATCGACGGCCTGCGCATCACCCAGGCGCAGCAGCCGATGATCGACATTCGCACGCTGCGCGGCGGGGTGGAAGTGGCCAGCGGCGAGTTCCGTGCCACCCAGGTGGTGGTGACCAGCGACCGCGGCGATTTCCGTGTCAATGGCGATTACCTGCCGGGCCAGGACTACAAGGCCGACCTCACCGCCAGCGCGGTGCTGCCGGCCGCGCGCGGACGTACCCCGGCGCGCCTGGGCCTGGTCGCGCGCGGCGATCTGGACAAGATGGAGGTGGCCATTGCCGGCAACGCACCGGCGCCGCTGCGCGCCACGCTGGTGTTCACCGGCCGCACCGACCCGGTGTGGGAATTCGCCGCCAGCAGCAAGGCGCTGGATCCGTCGCTGCTGGTGCCGCCGGCCGACGACGCGCCGGCGTCCGTGCCGCTGGCCTTCGACCTGCGCGCCAAGGGCAAGGGCGGCAACGCCGATCTGCAGGGCGAGCTGTCGCGCGACGGGCAGAAGCTGGTACTCGATCCCTCGCACCTGAGCCTGGACAACCAGGTGCTCACCGTCGCGCCGCTGCAACTGCGCGCGTTCGACGGACAGCTGCGCCTGCGCGGCACCGCCGATCTGCGCGACCCGGACAATGCGCAGCTGCGCTTTGCGGTCAACGCCAGCGGCATGAGCTTCGCCACCGCGCCGGATCCGTCCACCCCGGACGCACCGGCGGTGCCGATCAAGCTGGTCGAGGCCAACCTGGGCGTGGCCGGCACGATGAAACAGTGGGCCACTTACGGCGAAGCCACCGTTGCCCGCGGCAAGGACAGCGCCAAGTTGCAGTTGGACGTGCGCGGCGACGATCGCCAGGCGCAGCTGAAGCAGGTGCGCGCGAGCATGCCCAGCGGCACCCTCGACCTGGGCGGCAACGTGGCCTGGGTGCCGGAGTTGAACTGGGACGTGCAAGGCACGCTGGCCGGGTTCGACCCGGGCTACTTCGCACCGGGCTGGGACGGCAAGCTGTCGGGCACCTTCGCCTCGCAGGGCAAGCAGTTGCCGGCGCGGCCGGACGGCAGCGCCGCCGGCTATCAGGCCACGCTCGACATCCCGCGTTTGAACGGGCGCCTGCGCAGCCGCCCGCTCGACGCCAACGCCAAGCTCGCCCTGCAGGGCAGCCAGGGCGAGGGAAAGCTGCAACTGAGCCTGGGCGACAGCCGCCTGCAGGCGCAGGGCAAGGTCGGCGACCAGCTCGACGTGGACGCGCAACTGCAACCGCTGCAACTGGCCGACTTGCTGCCTGGCGGCGCCGGCAGCCTGCGCGGCAGCGTGCAGGTCAAGGGCCGCCGCGACGCGCCCGATCTCACCGCCGACCTCACCGGCAACGGCCTGAAGTGGGACAGCTACAGTGCCGACAGCCTCAGCCTGCGCGGTCGCCTGCCCTGGCGCGGCAATGGCGGCGAACTGGCCCTGCGCGGCAGTGCGATCAATGCCGGCGTGCTGCTGCAGACGCTGAGCGTGGATGCGCGCGGCGCGGTCGAGAATCTGCAACTCGATGCCAAGACCGAGAACGACATGGGCGCATTGGCCCTGGCCGGGCAGGTGCGCCGCGATGGCGCGCGCTGGCAGGGCGCTTTGAACACGCTGCGTATCGCCCCGGCCAAGGGCGAACCGTGGCAGCTGCGGCAGCCGGCCAATTTCAGCGTCGCCGGCAGCGCCTTCAGCCTGTCCGAGAGCTGCCTGGCTCCGGGCAGCGGCGGCGCACTGTGCGTGTCCGCCGACTGGCCGAAGCAGGGCCTGACCCTGCGTGGCGATGCCTTGCCGCTGGCGCTGGTGCAGCCGTGGCTGCCGCCCAACAGCGGCCGCAAGATGTACCTGCGCGGCGACCTGTCCATCGACGGCAGCTTCAAGCCGGCGGGCAACGCCTGGCAGGGTTCGCTGCGCCTGGCCTCGCGCGAAGGCGGCCTGCGCCTGGGCGACAACGCCCGCGGCGAACTGCTGCGCTACGACCAGTTCAGTTTCGTCACCGATTTCAGCGCCCAGCACATCCATTCCAAGCTCGGCATCGGCTTCCAGGGCGACGGCTTCGTCGACGCCACCGTCGACACCGGCTGGGACGCGTACGCGCCGCTGACCGGCGAGATCTACATGAACATGGCGCGGCTGTACTGGCTGGAGCTGTTCTCGCCCGATCTGGTGCGGCCCAAGGGGCTGGTCGAAGGCCACGTCAGCCTGCGCGGCACCCGCTCGCAGCCGGCGATGGGCGGCGACGCCACGCTCAGCAACTTCACCGGCGAACTGCCGGCGCTGGGCCTGACCCTGAGCGAAGGCAAGGGCCGCTTCGACGCTCAGCCGGACGGCTCGGCGCGCATCGTCGCCTCGGTGAAGTCCGGCGAAGGCACGCTCAACGTCGATGGCGGGCTGTCCTGGTACGGCGACCGCACGCCGCTGCAGTTGAACATCCGCGGCACCAACGTGCTGGTGTCCAACACCGCCGAACTGCGCGCGGTGGCCAACCCCGACCTGCAGTTCGGCATCGCCAACAAGACCATGATGCTGAGCGGCCAGGTCACCGTGCCCTCGGCCGACATCGACCTGGAGCGGCTGGATCGCGGCACCTCGCTGTCCGAGGACGTGGTGGTGCTGGATCCGGCCGACCCCGAGGCCACGCCGACCTCGCCGCTGGAGATGGACCTGCGCGTGACCCTGGGCGACCAGGTCAAGATGGCCGGCTTCGGCCTCAAGGGTGCGCTGACCGGCGCCATGCAGGTGCGCTCGCGGCCGGGCCGCGAAACCACCGCCACCGGCGGGCTGGACGTCAGCGGTAAGTACAAGGCGTACGGGCAGGATCTGACCATCACCCGCGGCCAGCTCACCTGGAGCAACAACATCGTCTCCGACCCGCGCATCAACATCCGCGCGCAGCGCCAGGTCGGCGACGTCACCGCCGGCATCGACGTCACCGGCCGCGCCACCGCCCCGCACGCGGACGTGTGGTCGGACCCGTCGATGTCGCAATCGGAGGCGATGTCCTACCTGGTGCTGGGCCGCAGCCTCAGCAACACCAGCAGCGCCGAAGCCGACCAGGTCACCGCCGCGGCCAGCGCGCTGTCGGCCGGCAGCGGCCTGCTCGCCTCGCAACTCGGCGCCAGGCTCGGCTTCGACGACGCTGGCGTCAGCCAGTCGCGCACCCTCGGCGGCTCGGTGGTGGGCTTCGGCAAATATCTCTCGCCGAAACTCTACGTCAGCTACGGCGTGTCGCTGATCGGCAGCGGCTCGGTCCTGACGCTGAAATATCTGCTGGGCCGCGGCTTCGACGCCGAGGTGGAATCGAGCACGGTGGAGAACCGTGGGTCGGTGAATTGGCGGAAAGAAAAATAGAGCCACCTCCTGCAACGGATCTATCGAGTTCTCATGAACCCCCAAAGCCGCGCACACAGGATTTTGCGCCCACTAGAAAATTTCGTTACATCGAGGGAAGCTTGCTCTATCCCCGAAGAGTTCAGAGACGTGTCGCTTGGTGAATTTATTGGGCTCTATAGAAATCGAGCCGAGCATGTTGGAGACGTCGCGTTCTTCTCCGAGGGGATGGCGTGGAGGGAAAGTACGGAAGTGCTTCAAGTCAAATATGGCGAAATTCTCTACCATTCACTTCCTAATGAGAAAAAGAGCCTAAGTTTGCTCGTTCGACTTTCCTCGGGTAGAGAGGTGCTGATGCCTGTTACAGGCGTCAAGGACGGTAAATTCTTTGACGCGCTAGCGGTCACTAGATTTCTGTATAGGGTCGTTGAAGATCTTCAAAGAAGAAGATGACCCTCAAACGGTGACGCATGCATCGTGTGCTCACTGCAACGGCTTCGGTAGCGTTTCGATGAGAAGGCGTTGTCGCGTGCTCCCAGTATGCGAATAAGGCTGGCTGTTACAAGCCGGGTGCTAAGGTCGAGCCCTGTCTTGTTCCTGAACCGTTCCATGCCCATTCCTGCCAAACTTGCTGCCTCTCTCAGCCCTAAGTCTGATAGATGCAAGAAGCTCGATGTTGTATCAAATTACCTTGGAAAGGTTGGGGATAAGAGTGGAGTAATGATCACTCCTTTATCGTTTGCGAAGAACACGTTGGCTAGCGCAGAGTCTAATGTAAACATCAAAATTGATCTAAAGCAGATGCGAGTTTTTCGTCGGCGTACTTGCGTGCAAATCCGGGAAAATCTGCCGGTGATATTGGCAATGCGAGAGGTTCGGCGGCACTGGCTCATGAGGGGCGCCACGAGCTTGACTATCAGAGAGTTGGGTGCCCGAACTCTAGAGCGACGGAATATAGGACTGAAATGAATAAGTATCAGACTCAGGCCGCTGTCGGGCAGGGTTTAGGCATGAATCTCGGGGTTTCTACTCCGCAAGAAGTTGCCGCTGGTACTGATGCTTCAACCGATACATGGTGTCAAGGAAATCCTGCATGCAACTGAATCGACTCCTTGCTGTTGCTTTCAGTCTTGCTGTCCAGATTGAATTGCCACCAATCGCGATGGCAACTGAACTGCGGCCTATGTCTGGACATTCCGGCGCCGCCATTTCTTCAATTTGCGAGTTGACACAGAGAGGGAAGGAGGCCAGCGGAGCGCAAGTACGAGTCCGAGCGATTTTTACCAGTGATCTGCTAGAGCGAAGCGTAATCACTGATCCGAAATGCCCCTCAGTGGTTGTCATCCCATTTGACGCTGAAGAGTCAAAATTGGATGTGGAGAGTATACGGCGTTTCGATGTTGCTGTGGCAGGAAAACTTTCAGACCGTGCGATTAGAGTTTTCTCAGTGGATGTTTCAGGGATATATGTTTGGCGTGGCGGCGAGAAGCCAGCCGGCTCGATCTACATCGAGAAGGTGTGGTGCTTTAAGAGGCGAAATGCCGACTAAAGAACTTGTTGGATGATTTCGGCACGGTCACGACAAGGCCCGCGTCGCTGCGGGCCTTGTTGTTTTTTGGGTTGTCTTGTGTGGCTACTGATGCGCAGCGATGATCGAATCCAGCACCTGAAAAATCGCTCGCTGCTTGGCTTTGGGCAACGCTTAGGAGAACAGGTAAGGAGAACAGGGGTCATAGTGCATTTTCTTGCGGAGTAATGGGGTCGGGTTCATTTATTAATAGCAGGAATTTGTGTATAGGGGCTTAGGAAGTGAGCTGACCCTGCGCTATTTTTTGTCTCAAGCATTCTGGATCTTTCTTGGTAAAGATCACACCCACCGATGAATGGATCGGCGTCTTGGTTGCTGCGATCGCATTGGCCGGCTAAGGTCGCGGTCATGTTCTTTGCCTCGACCTCTGCATGCCCTTGCCCAACTGCCTTGCCGCATCTCTCACTCTAAGCCTAGCCCTCACCACCACTGCCCACGCCGACGAAGGCATGTGGATGCCGTCGCAGATGCCGGAGCTGGCCAAGCCGCTGCACGAGGCTGGCTTCCAGGGCGATCCACAGACGTTGGCGGAGGTGACCCAGCCACCATTGAGTGCGGTGGTGAAGGTCGGGGGCGGTACCGGGGCGTTCGTGTCCGGGGACGGGTTGTTGTTGACCAATCACCACGTCGCCTACGGGGTGATTCAGTACAACACCTCGGCCAAGGAGAACCTGATCGAGAACGGGTTCATCGCGCGGGATCGCGCCGACGAGCGGGCGGCCAATCCTGACTTCAGGGTGCTGGTGACGGTGGGCTTCGACAAGGTCACCGAGCAGGTGCTGGGGTCGGCCAAGGGCAAGACCGGGCGCGCCTACTACGACGCGGTGGATGCGGCGAGCAAGCGCATCGTCGCCGACTGCGAGCGCGAGGCCGGGGTGCGCTGCAGTGTCGCCAACATGTATTACGGCACCGATTTCTACCGGATCCGCCAGTTGGAGCTGCGCGACGTGCGCCTGGTATATGCGCCGCCGCGGGCGATCGGCAACTATGGCGACGAGATCGACAACTTCATGTGGCCGCGGCACAGCGGCGATTTCACCTTGCTGCGCGCCTACGTGGGCAAGGACGGCAAGCCGGCGGACTACAGCACCGATAACGTGCCCTACCAGCCGCCGGCGCATCTGCAGATCGCCACCGATGGGCCGAAGGCCGGCGACTTCGCGATGCTGGCCGGTTACCCCGGCGTCACTTACCGGCATCGCACGGCGGCCGAGTTCGCCGAGCAGGTGGAGGCGACGCTGCCGCAGCGGGTGGCGGTGCTGGACCAGTTGATCGGGGTGATCGAGGCGGCGGGCAAGGCCGATGCGGAGGCGCGCACGCGCTACGCGTCGCAGCTGCAATCGCTGAAGAACAACCGTAAGCGGGCCGCCGGTGAACTGGAAGGGCTGCAGCGCAGCGATGCGGTGCGGCTGCGTGCGGAGGACGAACGCGGCATGCTTGCGGCGACCCACGGTAGCGATGCACGCGATATCGCGGCATTGCAGAAGACACTTGGCCAGGCGTCGGCGTTGCGCGAGCGCGATCTGCTGTTGGGCTTGATCGCCACGCAAACCCAGGCGCTGCGCTCGGCGCTGACGCTGGAGCGGCTGCGACTGGAGGCGGGCAAGCCCGACGATCGGCGCGAGAGCGGCTATCAGCAGCGCGACCTGGCGTTGATCGAGGGCATGCTCAAGCAGGTGCAGCGGCGCTATGCGCCGACCGTGGAGAAGGCGCTGCTGACGACGTTGCTGACCCGTTACCAGCAACTGCCGGAGGCGCAGCGGCTGCAGGAGTTCGATGCGGCGTTCGGGCGGACCCCGGCGCAATTGCAGGCGGTGCTGGACAAGGCCTATGCCGGCACGGCGCTGGGCACCGAGGCCGAGCGGCTGTCGCGCTTTGCCGCGGCGCGCGAGGGCAAGGCGCCTGCGGCCGATCCGTTGCTGGCGCTGGCCGCCACGCTGGTGCCGGCGCAGCTGCGGCTGGACGACGAGCGCAAGGCGCGCGAGGGCGAGCAGTTGCGGTTGCGCCCGGCCTACATGCGTGCGCTGTTCGCCTGGCGAAAGCAGCAGGGCCGTGCGGTCTATCCGGACGCCAACAGCACGCTGCGGATCAGCTATGGTCGTGTGGAGCCGCTGGCGCCGCGCGATGCGGTCAGCTTCGCGCCGCTGACCACGGTGGCCGGCATCGTCGAGAAGAACACCGGCAAGGAGCCGTTCGATGCGCCCAAGCCGCTGCTGGCGGCGATCGCCAAGGGCGACTTCGGCAGCACCGCCGATTCGCAGTCGAAGACGCAGCCGGTGAACTTCCTGACCAACCTGGACACCACCGGCGGCAACTCCGGCTCGCCGGTGCTCAATGCGCGCGGCGAGCTGATCGGGTTGAACTTCGACAGCAACTGGGAGGCAGTCAGCGCCAGCTGGTGGTACGACCCGCGCTACAAGCGTGCGATCCATGTGGACATGCGTTATCTGCGCTGGCTGATGGCCAAGGTGTATCCGGCGCCGCAACTGCTGAAGGAGTTGAACGTTCCGCAGGAGTGATTGGGCAGGTTGAGGATGCGGGCGTCGTTGGCGTTGATTCGAGCGAAATCGGGCAGGGCATGTGATGTGCTTTGTCCTGATGCGACGGCCACGTGGCCTGGTGCAGTCCGCTCGCCGTCACAGCGCCGAACATGCTCTGCGGCTCGGGCGCTGCCTCAATAGAGGAATTCGTCACCGCTCACCGCGCTGCGCTGCCGCGATCGGAGACCAGGAAGATGATCGTGGTCCTGGAAACCTCCATGCGTCGGGACTGAAGTCCCTCCCACAAGCGACAGCATGCGCTGCGGTTGGCGAGATGACGTGTTCGATTGAGACCGTGGAGATGCGGATGCACCGGTGGTGACTCACGAAGCGACCTCGCTGCAGGGCTTAGACTGATCGCATGGAGTTGCTTGTCGCCAAGCCCTTGCCGCGTGCGTTCTATGCCCGCGATGCCCGCGTGGTGGCGCCGAAGCTGTTGAACAAGCTGCTTGTCACAGCCGATGGTCGCTGCGGGCGCATTGTCGAGGTGGAGGCCTACTGCGGTGCAGAGGATCCGGCGGCGCATTCGTTTCGCGGCATGACCCCGCGCACGCGGGTGATGTTCGGCCCGCCTGGACATCTGTACGTGTACTTCATCTACGGCATGCATTGGGCGCTCAATGCGGTATGCGGTGGCGCGCCGGGGCATGCGGTGCTGATCCGCGCCTTGGCGCCTGTGGCCGGTATCGAGGCGATGCAGTCGGCACGCGGCGCGGTGCGCGCCGCCGATCTCACCCGTGGGCCGGGGCGCCTGGCCAAGGCGCTGGGTGTTACGGGTGCGGACAACGGGCTGGACCTGACCACGCGGCAGTCGCGCCTATGGCTGGGACAGGACGGGACGCCGCCGCCGACCACGCCGGTCGTCACCACACGGATCGGCATCAGCAAGGCGATGGACGCGCCGTGGCGCTGGCATGTGCCCGACGAGCCGAACGTGTCGCGCTTCGTGGTGGGGCGGGTGAGGCGGCGTGGGTAGCGTGGCGCTTGTAGGCATCGTCGCACTACACACTGCAAGAAGGTCGGCGCCTTGTCCGCCGTCACGAGTGAAAGGCCGCAATGCGGTGGTGACGGAAGGCGCTTTGGCCCGGAGACGAACGCATTTGCTCAGGGACCTTCGCTTCGTTCGTCGCGGCTGACGCCGTTACTACGGTGGGCAACCTGCGTCACCATCGCCACAAACGGGCGCATGGCTGAGGGTATGCCGACAAGGCACACGCTAGGCGATCGCGGCGCTCGCATCCAGTTGCGCGATGGCATCGGCCACGACTGTGGGGAACGGTGCGTCCACGTCCACCGAGATCACGTCTGCCTCGTCCAGCGGCAGTTCCAGCGTGTCGACTTGGCTTTGCAGCAGCGCCGGTGGCATGAAGTGGCCATGCCGCGCGGCCAGGCGTTCGGCGATGACATGCGCGGCCGCGTGCAGGAACACGAAACGCATTGGCACGCCTGTCTCGCGCAGTTGTTGCCGATGCGCCTTGCGCAGGCCGGAGAAGGCCAGCACGACACTCTGCCCGGCATCGACCGATGCGCGCAGGCGCTGCGCCAGGGCCGCGACCCAGGGTGCGCGCTGCGCGTCGCTGAGCGGAATGCCGTGCGCCATCTGCGCCTTGGCGGCGGCGCTGTGGAAGTCGTCGGCGTCCAGGAAGGTGAGTCCGTAGTGGGCCGCCAGTGCCTGGGCAACGCTGGTCTTGCCGCTGCCGGACACGCCCATCACGACGATGGCTTCGGCGCGTTGCGGCGGGGATGAGGGGATGTGAGTCACGCGCTGCGGTCCCGTGGGGTCGCCCGCATGATGCCAGCGTGGGCGTCGTGTGGACGTCAGCGCTTCTGTACTGGGTCTTGCGCTGTTGTTGAGATGTGCGCCGTGGCAAATGGGTTCTGTGTGGATCCTGGCGTCGGGGCTGAAGCCCCTCCCACAGGGACTCCAGCCGGCACTCCTGGTTCCGCACCCCGTGCTTGCATCTTCCCGCAAGGCGTCTACATCGTCGCGTTCGCCGTCTCGACCAGGTCGTCCCACTGCAGTCGCGTGCCGGACGCATCGTCGCTGTGCTGCAAGGTGCGGCGAACGGCGCGACGCATCGCGCGGCTGATCCAGTTCTGCAGGTCGCGACCGGACTGGCCTTCGCTGCGCTCGGCGATCCAGGCCGCCGCGGCGTCGGCGTCGAGGTCCAGGGGCTTGCCGCGCAGCAGGCGCGCGACGATGGCGACGCGCGCCGCGTGGTTGGGCAGGGCGATGACGATCTGCCGATCCAGCCGCGACAGCAATGCCGGGTCGATCGCGGCGGCATGGTTGCTGGCGGCCAGCAGGAACACCTGGCCCGCGTGGCTGGCGACGCCGTCCAGTTCCTGCAGCAGTTGGCCGACGATCTCGCGGGTGAAGGCGTCGTCGCCGTCGGCACCGCGCGCCGGCGCGACGATGTCCAGTTCGTCGACGAACACGATGCACGGCGCCTGCGTCCGCGCGCGCTCGAACGCCGACTGCACGCGCTGGCCGGATTGCCCAAGGTAGCCGGCCTTGAGGTCGGCGCTGCTCAGGGCGATGAAGGCCAGCCCGGACTGGCTGGCGAGAATCCGCGCGACCTGGGTTTTGCCGGTGCCCGGCGGGCCGACCATCAGGATGCCGCGCGGCACCGGCACGCCGAGCGTGGCCAGGGTCTCGGCATTGCGCAACTCCTTGCCCAGGCCGACGAACTCCTCGACCGTGGCCGCCGGCAGCACGATGTCGTCCCAGCCGAGCGTGGCGACGGCAGTGGAGCCTTTGCCGCGCAGCGCGCGCAGGTGCGCGAGCAGGGTGGCGTTGTCCAGCGTGCCGTCCACGCACTCGGCGGCGACGCGCGCGACCAGCGTGTGCAGGTCGCGACCGGACAGGCCGGTGCTGTCGGCGATCGCCTGCGCGTCCGGCTCCAGCGTGAAACCGGCCCGCTGCAGTTCGGCGCCGAGAATGCGCGCGCGCGCCGCGGCATCGGGCAGGCCGACGGCGATGCTGGCGGTGAAGCGCGACAGGATCGCGTCGTCCAGCAGCGCCGGGCGGTTGGTCGCGCCGATCACCAGCACCTGGCCGTGCGCGGCATGGAAGCCGTCCCACTCGGCGAGAAAGGTCTGCACCAGCTCGGCGCCGAAGCTGTCGCTGTCGGCGCCGCCGCGGCGCGCGAACACGCTTTCGCATTCGTCGATGAATAGGATCGCCGGCGCGCGCTCGCGGCATCGCTGCCAGATCGCCTGCACCTTGGGGCCGGTATGGCCGACGTGCGCAGCCTTGAGGTCGGCCACGCCCAGCGCCTCGAAATGGCAGCCGGCGTGGCGCGCGAGCTTGCGCGCGATCAGTGTCTTGCCGGTGCCCGGCGGCCCGTGCAGGAGCATGCCCTTGGGTGCCGGCTGGCGCCCGGACACGAACAGGTCCACCAGCTTCAGGATCTGGTCGAGCGTGGCGTCGGGCAGCGCGACGTCGGCCCAGTGCCGTTGCACCGCATCCAGGCTCTGCAGCCGCTGCTGCAGCGCGCGTTGCTGGCCGCGCGCGACCTCCCAGGCCTGCACGTGGTCGTGCAGCGCGGCGATCGGTGCGACATCGACGGCGGCGTCTTCGGCCAGTGCCAGCGCCAGCGATTGCAGCGACGGCGGAGCGTTGGCGGCCAGATCGGCGTCGAGGAGGATCAGGGCCGCTGCATGGGGGGCATCGGGCAGCACGATCAGCGCCTGCAGGCGCGGGTCCTCGCTGCCGTCGTGCAAGGCCAGCAGCCGCGCAGCGGACAGGTCGCCCTGCGTGGCGGGAATGGACCAGCGCCCGTGCAGGGCGCGCTGCGGCCATGGCGCGCGGGTCACCGGATACGTCGTCCCTGCATCGCGCGACCCAGCATCGGCCACCTGCACCAGCGCCAGCGGCAGGCGTGCGAACGTCTGCAGCGCGCGCCGCTCGTCATGGCTGTGGTGCCACGCCAGCAACTGCGCACCGGCGACGACCAGCAGACCGTACGCCAGCAACGAGGGCAGCAGGCTTTGCAGCAGCAGGCCGCCATCGCCGTGCAGGCCGACCTGGCGCCACCAGACGAGGAAGCTGCGCGTCTCGCCCAGCCAGTGTGCGCTCGTCCACGGCAGGACCAGCACCAGCATGCCGATCAAGGCCGCGCGCCAGCGCCAATCCGGCAGCAGCGGCCGCAGCAGCAGCGCCGGTCCCCAGGCGCGGCGGCGCTCGCGCCGTACCGCCGCCCGCGCCGCGATCCTGGCGTGCGCAGCGAACCGGCGCCTGATCGCGGCCACGGCCTGGTCCACCGCCGGCAGATGCCGCTCGATATCCGCATCGGCCTGCGCCTGGCGCGACTGCGCCTGCTGCACCTGCGCGAGCAGGCGCTGCGTCTGCTGTTGCAGCGACGGCGGGGGCGTCGGCACGGCGGCCGGGATGCCGGACATCAGCGGGGGCAGGCGCAGGTGGTCACCGCGCGCATCTTAGCCCGAGCGCTGGCGGGGCTGCGGTGGGTGGATGCGGGTGGGAGATTGCCCGTGCTGGACGCGGTAGACCGGCGCGTGAGGATGCCTGCCATGGGAGAAGAGCATTTCGGAAAAGGATAGGGCACGAGGCGCGAGGTGGGTCTTGAGACCATCGTGGCTTCGTTCGTCGCGGCTGAAGCCGCTCCTACGCATGGATTGCAGCTCCATGATGGCTGTTGCTGTTGCTGTTGCTTTGGTTGTTGCCTTTGCTTTACCGGGTTCCCTTCCGAAGCGGCGGCCAGCGCGGGGAAAAACCCGAAGGGCGGCGCACATGGACGTGCGCCGTCCGCGGCAGGGGCAGGATGCCCCTTCCGCGGATCCCCGTGCTGGCCGCGGACCCGGAGCGCGCAGCGCGGAGGGCGCGTAGGCAGGGCGCGCTTTCTTTTGGTTACTTTTCTTTGCGCGAGCAAAGAAAAGTAACTCGCCGTAAGGCGAAAGCTTTGCTTCTGCTAAAGAAAAACCAAAAGAAGCGCTTTCCACAGCTGAAGGCTGGTCATGCACACCCCGCCGTGGCTGCCGCGCCGAGGGACCCCATAAATCAACAGCAAAGAAATAGCAGAAGCAAAGCCTGGGGTATGCCTGCCAAGGGAAGCGCGGTTACGTGTATGCGCCGCCGCCGCCGCACCTGCCTCGCGGCGCCCAGCCCGGTGCACGCGCAGCCCAAGCGAGACGCAGCGAGCCCCGAACTCCCGACTACGCCGAAACGCATCCCACCCTCTAGACTGCACGCATCGTCGTGGGGGCTAGCCTTTGGTTTCCAGTTGGATCCTGCTGCTGGTGTCGGTCGGCTATGCGGCGCTGCTGTTCGCGGTGGCGTGGTGGGGCGATCGCCGTCCGCTGTACCCGGAGCGGCCGTGGCTGCGGCCGGCGGTGTACAGCCTGGCGCTGGCCGTGTACTGCTCGTCGTGGACGTTCTACGGCGCGGTCGGCAGCGCGGTGCGCAACGGCGCCGGCTACCTGCCGATCTACCTGGGCCCGCTGCTGATGCTGCTGTTCGGCTGGCGCATCGTCGAGCGCCTGGCGCTGATCGCGCGCAGCGAGAACACCGTGTCCATCGCCGATTTCATTTCCTCGCGCTACGGCCGCTCGCGGCGCCTGGCCGCGCTGGTGGCGGTGATCGCCCTGGTCGGCGTGGTGCCGTACCTGGCGCTGCAGTACAAGGCGGTGGCGATGAGCCTGCAGGTGCTCAGCGGCCAGTCCAGCGCCGGTGCGCCGTTCTATGCCGATCCGGCGCTGTACGTGGCCTTGGGCATGGCGCTGTTCGCCACGCTGTTCGGCACCCGCCAGGTCGATGCCACCGAGCACCACCACGGCATGATGCTGGCGATCGCGCTGGAGTCGGTGGTGAAGCTGCTGGCGATGGTGGCGGTGGGCGTGTTCGCCTACGTGTGGCTGTCCGTGCGCGACGGCGGCCAGGTGATGGCGTCGGCACGCACGCTGTTCCAGAACACCCCGCCGGTGGGCTTCATCTCGCAGACGCTGCTCAGCTTCCTGGCGCTGGTGTGCCTGCCGCGGCAGTTCCACGTGGCGGTGGTGGAGTGCAGTGACGTTGGCGACATCCGCAAGGCGCGCTGGCTGTTCGGCCTGTACCTGGTGCTGATCTCGGCGATGGTGGTGCCGATCGCCGCCGCCGGCATCGCCCTGTTCGGCGGGGGCGACGTGGCCGACGACAGCATCGTGCTGGCGCTGCCGTTGGCCGAAAGCCGCACCGCGCTGGCGTTGGTCGCCTACGTGGGCGGGTTCTCCGCCGCCACCGGCATGGTCATCGTCTCCAGCATCGCGCTGGCGACGATGATCAGCAACGACCTGGTGATGCCGGTGCTGCTGCGCCGCCGCGGGCACCAGGCGGCCGGTGCCGACGTGGCCTCGAAGGTGCTGTGGATCCGCCGCCTTGCGATCCTGCTGCTGGCGCTGATCGCCTACGGCTATTACCGCAGCAGCAGCAACGACACGACGCTGGCGTCCTACGGTCTGATGGCCTTCGCCGCAGTGGCGCAGTTCGCGCCGGGCGTGATCGGCGGGCTTTACTGGCGCGGCGCCAGCCGCAAGGGCGTGGAGACCGGCATGGTGCTGGGCTTCGCCACCTGGATTTACACGCTGCTGCTACCGGCGCTGACCCAGGCCGGCTGGCTGGCGCCGGCCTGGCTGCTGGATGGGCCGTTCGGCATCTCCTGGCTGCGCCCGCAGCAGTTGTTCGGCATGAGCGGCTGGGATCCGCTGGCGCACGGCACGTTCTGGTCGCTGCTGGTCAACGTCGGCACGATGATGCTGGTGTCGGCGCGCTGGCGACCGGGCCTGGACGAGCGCCTGCGCGCCGCGCCGTTCCTGGAGCCGTACTCGCAGCGCCCGGCGGTGGCCGGCGACTGGCTCGGGCAGGTGCGCGTGGTCGATCTGCAGGCGCTGGCCGAGCGCATGGTCGGCGAGCGCCATGCCCGCCGCGCCTTCGCCGAACAGGCGCAACTGCTCGGCCGCGAACCGCAGCCCACTGCGGTGGCCGACCGCGTCTGGGTGCAGTTCACCGAACGCCTGCTTGCCGCCTCGATCGGCGCGGCCTCCGCGCGTCTGGTGCTGACCAGCCTGTTGCGCGGCTCGGGCATGGACCTGGGCGAGGTGGTGGCGGTGCTCGACGAGGCCGGGCAGGAGCTGCGCTTCAACCGCGAGATCCTGTCCACCACGCTGGAGAACATCAGCGCCGGGGTCAGCGTGGTGGATCCGGCGATGCGCCTGACCGCATGGAACCGCCGCTACCAGCAGATGTTCGGCTATCCCGACGGCATGCTCTACGTCGGCCGGCCGGTCGCCGACCTGATCCGCTACAACGCCGAGCGCGGCGAACTCGGCGGCGGCCAGGTGGAGGATCAGATCGCCCGCCGCATCGCGCACATGCGCGCCGGCACCCCGCACGTGTTCGAACGCACCCGCAGCGACGGCAAGGTGATCGAGATGCGCGGCCAGCCGCTGCCCGGCGGCGGCTACGTCACCAGCTACAACGACATCACCGACTACAAGCGCGCCGAGCAGGCGCTGCTCGAAGCCAACGAGACCCTGGAGCAGCGCGTGGCCGATCGCTCGCGCGAGGCCGAGCTGGCGCAGCAGTCCAAGACCCGCTTCCTGGCCGCGATCAGCCACGACGTGCTGCAGCCGCTCAACGCCGCACGCCTGTTCGCCTCGGCCCTGCGCGATGCGCACCAGAACGAGGAGCAGCGGCATCTGGCCGAGCGCGTGGACGCCTCGCTGCGCGCGGCCGAGGAACTGCTCGACGGCCTGCTCGACGTGTCGCGGCTGGATGCCGGCGGCCTGCGCCCGACCATCGAGGACGTCGATGCCGGCCTGCTGCTGCGCGAACTGGCCGCGCAGTACAGCCCGATCGCCGCCGGCCGCGGCCTGCGCCTGCACGTGTACGCGCGGCCGCTGTGGGTGCGCAGCGATCGCCGGCTGCTGCGCCGGGTGCTGCAGAACTTCCTCGCCAACGCGCTGCGCTACACCCGCCAGGGCCGCATCGTGCTGGGCATGCGCCGCCGCGGCGCGGCGCTGGAACTGCAGGTCTGGGACACCGGCCCCGGCATTCCGCCGCACCACATGCAGCAGATCTTCGACGAGTTCCAGCGCTACCAGCAGCCGTTCGACTGGGGCGAGCAGGGGCTGGGCCTGGGCCTGTCGATCTGCCAGCGCATCTCGCGCCTGCTCGGCCACGAGCTGGATGCGCGCAGCCGCGTCGGCCACGGCAGCATGTTCTCCATCACCGTGCCGCGGGCGGCGCCACCGCCGCAGGCACTGCAACGCGCGCCACGCGCAGCGGCCGCGGCCGATTCGCTGGCCGGGCTGCGCGTGCTGTGCGTGGACAACGATCAGGAAATCCTCGACGGCATGCGCGCGCTGCTCGGCCGTTGGCAGGTGGAGGTGATCTGCGCCAGCACCGTCGACGAGGCGCTGGCGCAGGCCGCGTGCGCGCCGCAGGTGATGCTGGTCGATTACCACCTGCACGACCGGCTCGACGGCCTGGAGACGCTGGATGCGCTGCGCGCGGCGATGCCGGGGCCGGTGGCCGGCGCGCTGCTCACCGCCGACGGTCGCGACGAACTGAAGCTGCAGGCCCGCGAGCGTGGCTACCGGCTGCTGACCAAGCCGGTCAAGCCGGCCTCGCTGCGCGCGTTCCTCACCGCCTACCACGATCCGATCTAGGAGCGGTCGCGCGTCTTCGTAACGGCAATGTATGGGTTATGTGGCAGCCGTCGGCGCAACCGGCGTGGCGCACGGCGCGGGCGGGCGGCTAAGGTGGAGGACCGCCCACGACCCGCCTGCGCATGACCTCCCTGGACGACACCGCGATCCCCCCGCTCCCGGACCTGCTGGCGGCGCTGGAGGCCGGCCAGGCGCAGACCCTCGAACGCGGTGCCCGCGCCTACCTGCGGCAGCGCCCCGACGATGTCCTGGCCAGCAGTCTGCTGGCGATGAGCCTGCAGATGCAGGGCCAGCCGGCGCCGGCCGCCGCCGTGTACCGCAGGCTGGCCGAGCGCGAGCCGCACGAGGTCGCGCACTGGAACAACCTCGGCACGGCGCTGCGCGAGGCCGGCGACCCCGGCCCGGCCGGCGAGGCCTATCTGCGCGCCCGCGCGCTGGCGCCGGACGATCCGCTGCCGCACCACAACCTCGGCCTGCTGGCGATGGACGCCGGCGATTACGCCGCAGCCCGCGAACACCTGCTCGACGCGCACGCGCTGGCGCCGCAGGCGCCGCCGCTGTGCGTGCACGCGGCGATGGCCTGCCATGAGTGCGGCGACTTCCAGCGCGTGCAGGCGCTGATCGCCGACTGGCGGCAGTGGCCGCCGCTGGATCCGGACACCACCGTGGAACTGGCCTGGCTGTTGTCGCAGGGCGGCGAGACCGACACCGCCTGCGACCTGCTGCGCGCCTGTGCCAAGGGACCGATGGCGCAGCCGGCGCGGGCCTGGTCGCGGCTGGTGCTGGTGCTCGAGCGCGCCAACCGCCTGCCGCAGGCGCGCGAGGCCGCCGCGCAGCTGCCGCCGCCGGAGCGCATCGACGACCCGGACGTGCGCCAGGACGCCAGCAATGCGCTGGCGGTGCTGGCCATGCGCGAGGGCCACTGGCAGCAGGCGCATGCGCTGCTGCGCGGGCTGTTGGCCGATGGCAGTGCGGTCGACCGGCGCAAACAGAGCAACCTGTTCTTCGCGCTGGCGCGGGTCTGCGACCGCCTCGGCCTTCACGACGAAGCGCTGCATGCCTGCGCGCAGGGCCATGCCGGCCAGGTCGAGGGCCTGGCCGCGCTGGTGCCGGAGCTGGCGGCGGCGGACGCACCGCCATTGCCGGTCGCGCAGGCCCGCTGGGATCCGGCACGCCATGCCGCGGCGTGGCCGGTGACCGCGCCGGCCATGGCCGACTCGCCGATCTTCGTGGTCGGCTTCCCGCGCTCGGGCACCACCTTGCTGGAACAGATGCTCGACGCCCACCCGCAGTTGGTGGCGATGGACGAGCGGCCTTTCCTGCAGGGACTGGCCGACCGCCTGGAAGCGCGCGGCGTGGCCTGGCCGGACGGCCTGGGCGAGCTCGACGATGCCGCCTGCGCGACGCTGCGCGCCGAGTACTGGCAGGCGGTGCGCGGGGTGGTGCAGCTGCAGCCGGGCCAGCGCCTGGTCGACAAGAACCCGTTGAACCTGCTGCGCCTGCCGCTGATCCGGCGCCTGTTCCCGGAGGCGCCGGTGATCCTGGCGCTGCGCCATCCCTGCGACGTGCTGCTGAGCTGCTACATGCAGGCGTTCCGCTCGCCGGCATTCGCCCTGCTGTGTGCCAGCCTGCCGCGGCTGGCGCGCGGCTATGCCGACGCGATGGAGTTCTGGCTCTACCACGCCGCCCTGCTGCAGCCACGCACGCTGGAGTTGCGCTACGAGGACCTGGTGGCCGATCCGCAGGCGCAGGTGGCGCGTCTGGGGCAGTTCCTGCAGCTGCAGCAGCCGGAGCGGCTGCTGGACTTCCAGCGCCACGCGCGCGCCAAGGGCTTCATCAGCACGCCCAGCTACGCGCAGGTGGTGGAGGGCATCAACCGCAAGGCCCTGGACCGCTGGCACGCCTATTGCGACGCCTTCGCACCGGTACTGCCGGTGCTGCAGCCGTTCCTGCGACGCTGGGACTACCGCGTCGACTGAGTGTTGCGTGTTGTCTGAACCGTTCCCGTCTGCTGGTTGAACGGCAAAAACGCAGCGTGCGCTGTACCGCGCTTGAAGCGGTGTTTTTGTCAGGGGATGGCGCACGTTGGCACACCGAAACAACACCCTTCTTATAAAAAACTAACAAGTGCCTGACGGTCCTGTAATGGACCGCTGGCCCGAGGCATCCATTTCACCCGCCGCGCGTTTCCGCGCCCGGGATGGTTCGCGCCTGCGTGCAGCCGGCGCTTGTCGCACATCACATGAGGTCTTCCCGATGTCCGTAGCAAAGAACAGACTCGCTCACGCCGTTTGCCTGGCCATGGCGACGCTTCCCGCCACGCTCTATGCGCAGAGCGCCACGCCGGCGGCGTCCGCCTCGGGCGACGCGCCGGTGACCCTGGACAAGCTCACCGTCACCGGTTCGCTGGTGCGCCGCGTGGATGTGGAGACCGCCAGCCCGGTCGCCGTGGTCGATCGCCAGCAGATCCAGCAGAGCGGCAAGCAGACCCTGGGCGATCTGCTGCAGGCGCTGCCCGGCATCGCCGGCGCCGCGACCAACCCGCAGGTCAACAACGGCGGCGGCGATGGCGCTTCGACCATCTCGCTGCGCGGCCTCGGCGACGAGCGCACGCTGATCCTGATCGACGGCCACCGCATCCAGAACAACGACGTCAACTCGATCCCGGCCAACATGATCGACCATGTCGAAGTGCTGAAGGTCGGCGCCTCGGCGATGTACGGCTCCGACGCCATCGGCGGCGTGGTCAACTTCATCTTGCGCAAGAACTTCGAAGGCGGCGAAGTCTCCGCCAACTACGGCCAGACCAGCCGCGGCGACGGCGCGCGCCAGGGCGGCAGCTTCACCTTCGGCAAGACCTGGGACCGCGGCAA
The DNA here is from genome assembly GCF_009192905.1 of Xanthomonas sp. LMG 12459. Taxonomy (NCBI): domain Bacteria; kingdom Pseudomonadati; phylum Pseudomonadota; class Gammaproteobacteria; order Lysobacterales; family Lysobacteraceae; genus Xanthomonas; species Xanthomonas sp. LMG 12459. The sequence goes on along the minus strand of NZ_NSGT01000033.1, from coordinate 95,762 downwards.
CGTCGTGGTCGGCCTGGACTACAACAAGCAGAAGGAAGTCTCCACCGCCAACCGCGCGTTCTCCAAGTACGCGATGTACCTGTCCAGCGGCAGCGTCTACAAGGGCGGTTCGGCACGGACCCCGACCGGCTACTACAAGCTGCCGGCGGCGACCCTGGCGGCCAACGGTTGCAAGCCCGACGGCGCGTTGACCGGCAACGGCAGCGGCGGCTACAAGTGCTACAGCTCCTCGGCCGATTCGTACAACTACGAGGCGGAGAACCTGCTGCTGACCCCGCAGCAGCGCGTCGGCGCCTTCGTGCTCGGCAGCTTCAACATCACCGACTCGATGCAGGCGTACGTCAACGCCTACCACAACCACACCATGTCCAACTTCGCGATCGCGCCGCTGCCGCTCGACGCGCAGAACGACGGCATCACCGTCGCCGCCAACAATCCGTACAACCCGTTCGGCGTGGAGTTCGGCCCCAACGGCTACCAGTATCAGACGCGCTTCACGTCGCTCGGCCAGCGCGAGGGTTTCTACGACACCGCCACCGATCAGGACGTGATCGGCCTGAAGGGCGGCATCGGCGACAGCAGCTGGGTGTGGGACGCCAACTTCAACTATGGCCACTACCGCCAGCGCAACTGGAGCCACGGCTACGTCGATTACGCCGCGCTGCAGAACGCGATCAACAGTGGGCAGGTCAATATCCTGGACCAGGGCAGCCCGACCACGGTCGCCTGGCTGCAGAGCAACGAGTCGATCCCGCGCCTGGAGACCACCACGATCATGCGGCAGTGGGAAGCCAGCGCCAACGGCAGCCTGTGGGAGATGCCGGCCGGTGCCGCGCAGCTGGCAGTGGGCGCGCTGTACCGCAAGGAGAGCCTGAACTCCACGGTGTCGGCGAATGCGCTGATCAACAGCGACAACACCTGCGCGGTTTCTTCCGAAGCCTGTTCCTCGCCGCTGAGCGGCAGCTTCAACGTCAAGGAGGCTTACGCGCAGTTGTTCATGCCGGTGCTGGAGCAGTCCTCGCCGATCGGCGCGCTCAACCTGACCCTGAGCGACCGCTACTCCGACTACAGCAGCGTGCGCTCGGGCAATAACAGCGCCTCGTTCCAGGTGGAGTGGCGGCCGATCCACGACCTGATGGTGCGCGGCACGGCGGCGCAGGTGTTCCGCGCGCCGACCATCACCGACATCTACCAGGGCCCGACCGCCGACGCGCCGAACTTCATCGACCCCTGCGTCGGCTACAGCGGCAGCGGCCACGCCACTGCCTGCGCCGGTGTGCCGGCCGGCTGGAGCGGCACAGGCCTGTCGCAGACCAACGCGATCAAGTCCGGCGCCACCTACGTGGGCTACCAGCTCAAGCCGGAGAAGGGCACCTCGTTCGACTACGGCCTGGTGTACAGCCCCGAGTACGTACCGGGCCTGTCGGTCAACCTCGACTGGTGGAAGGTCAAGCTCGACGACCTGATCCAGCCGATCTCCGCGCAGACCGTAGCCGACCTCTGCTACAACGATGACAACAGCCCGTACTGCAGCTACCTCCACCGCTACGCCGCCGGCACCCCAAGCGCCGGCAACATCGACCACATCCAGACGCCGGTGGTCAACATCGGCAAGCTCAACACCCAGGGCATCGACCTCGGCGCGAGCTACGCGCTGCCCGCTACCGACTACGGCAAGTTCACCGTGACTGTGGACAGCACCTACCTGCACCGCTACGACATCGACACCGGAGACACGGTGGTGCACATGGCCGGGCGCTACAACTCGTCCTATGGCAACTACGCGCATTGGCGCGCGCATGCGCTGTTCGGCTGGAAGCTGGGCAACTGGGATGCGAGCTGGACCACCCGCTGGGTCGGCAAGATGCAGGTCGGCAGCGGCGACCTGAGCCAGAACATGTCCGCCGACGGGCATGACAAGGGTGTGGTGCTGAACTACGGCAGCTACATGTACCACGCGCTGCAGGTGGGCTACGACATGGCCGGGGCCAACCTGCGCCTGGATCTGGGCGTGGACAACCTGACCAACAAGCAGCCGCCGATGATGTACCAGAACAACGTGTTGAACGCGAACACCGACGTGAGCACCTACGACACGCTCGGCCGCTACTACTGGATGCGTGCTACGTACAAGTTCTAATGCGTAAGGGTTTGTTGTAAGGGAAATGGCGTTGGCGCCCCTTCATGGGGCGCCGATTCCAGGTGTGGTGTTTTGTTGTCTGCTTTTTGCTTGTGGAGATCTCCTCGGTACTTTCTTTAATTTCAACGGCAAGGATTTAGCTCATGAAATTTGCATATGGTCTGTTGGGAGTAGTTCTGTCCGCCGCATCGTTCGGCGCAAGCGCCACCGTCGTCACCGACAGGGTCGATGAAATCTTCATTCAATGTGCCGACTGCGCTGTGGCGAAAAATACGGACGCCGTGCTGGGCTACGTGAAGATCGCGCTTAGTGCCTACGCATCCGCAGCAAGCAGTAACGGTTGGGGGCCGGTCAAGGTCGGCAATCAAGTCCAGATCGAGAAGTACACGCAGACACCTGGTGGCTATCTCCTTGTCGACCACTACTACACGATCAAGAATCTTCCGGTCACCTCTTTCAATGACTTGATCGATGGGGGTGTCGAGCGGGATTCGGATGTCAGAGCCGTTCCTGCGAGGGCGCAGGCGGAAGCGTCAATGAAAGGCGACGTTGCCAGCTTCGTCGAAAGTTTCGCTGATTCTGGTGGCGTAACGACGATTTATGGATTCTTCCCACAGAACTGATGAAAGCTGATTGGGCCGCGTCACCCAATTCCATGGGTGGCGCGGCGCAATGCCATTGCACCGGCGGCCGGCTGCCGCCGCGCAGCGGCGACAAGTACATCCTGTCCACCTATCTCGAATTCACCGCCAAGCCGGCCTGACCCAAGGCGCCGTCAGTGTGGGATGGGCGCGCACGTCGCCGCACATCCCCAATCCCGAATCCCCAATCCCGGCTGCACCGGCACCACGTCGATCAACCTGCGCCATGCAGATGCTCGAACAGGATGGTGCTGCCGATCGCGATCAGCAGCGCGCCGCCGACGATCTCCGCGCGCTTGCCGGCGAGCGCGCCGAGCGCGCGGCCGAGCATGATGCCCAGGGTGACCATGGTCAGCGTGCACAGGCCGATGATCGCCGCGACCTCGACGATGTTCACGTCGAGGAAGGCCAGGCCGACGCCGACCGCCATCGCGTCGATGCTGGTGGCAAAGCCGGTGGCGGCCAGGTTCCAGAAGCCGTGGCGCTTGGGCGCGGCCTCCTCGGGCGTGTCGGACTCCGGCTTGAGGCCGGCGACGATCATGTGCACGCCCAGTGCGCCGAGCAGGCCGAAGGCGATCCAGTGGTCGAAGGCGACCACGTACTTGGACGCGGCCTGGCCGAGCACCCAGCCCAGTGCCGGGGTCAGTGCCTCGATACAGCCGAAGATCAGGCCGGCACGCAGCGCGTCGGCCCAGCGCGGACGTTGCATCGCCGCGCCCTTGCCGACGGCGGCGGCGAACGCGTCGGTCGACATGGCGATGCCGAGCAGGAGAATCGAAAGAAACGACATGGGGGACCTTACCGGGACAGGCGACAACGACGAGCGCGCGCGCCCGGCCTTCGCCTTGCGCACTCGCCGCTGGTCTCGCCAACCGAACTGGCTGCCCGTACCACGGCGCATCGGCCGAGTCTGTTGATACGGGCGCTGTCCGCGCAGGGCGGACAGCAGGCTACTCCCCAAGGGGACGCGCAGTCTAACAGCGCCCAACTGCGGCGAACATCCCTGGAACGCACGCGAACCTGCAGCTTATCTTGATAGCTGCGGCTATATCGGCGATGGCTCTGCGGCGGTACGGCACGCGTGTGTGCGTGATAGGTCGAGGACGCCCACTCCCTGTGCATGTGGCTCTCGCTGTGGCACTCAGCCATAGAGCGCGAGGTGCGAATGTGTGCGCCACTTCAGGGCAGCGCCACGGACGTGTCCTCAGTTCCCGCATGCAGCAACCTATGCATCGCCGCTGTGTGGGCCAGCTTGCGCCGCGCCGAAGGGAGCGACTGGCGGTCAATGGTCAGTGCGTCGGGACTGAAGTCCCTCCCATAAGGAGGCGCCCAGCACGCCGCGTGCGCAAGGCCAACGTGCGCGCACGCGCTGCATCCGCACCGCTCGCGCCTTCGACAGGCGTTGCCGCGGCTCAGTCCTCTTCCGGCGGCAGCACGATGGCGTCGCTGTCGATGGCCAGCTTGCCGGCCAGCAGCACCGCCTGGGTGCGGTTGGTGACGCCGAGCTTGCGCAGGATCGCGGTGACGTGCGCCTTGATGGTGGCTTCGGACACGCCCAGGTCGTAGGCGATCTGCTTGTTGAGGCTGCCGGCACCGAGCATCTGCAGCACCCGGAACTGCTGCGGGGTCAGTTCGCGCAGGCGCTGCCCGACCTCGCGTTCGGCGCGGTCGGTGGGCGGCACGTTGTGCGCTTCCGGCGGCGCCCAGTGCTCGCCGTCCAGCACCGTGCCCAGGGCCAGGCCGATGGTGTCCGAGTCGGCCGACTTGGGAATGAAGCCGAACGCGCCGTGGTCCAGCGCGCGCCGCATCACCGTCGGCTCCTCGCGCGCGGACACCACCACCACCGGCAACTGCGGATGCAGCGCGCGCATGTGCACCAGCGCGCTGAAGCCCTGCGCGCCGGGCATGTTGAGATCCATCAGCAGCAGATCGGCATCGGCATGGCGATCGGCCAGCGCGTACAACGCCTCGACGCTGTCGGCCTCGTACAACTGCACCCCGGGCATCACCCGCTGCACCGCCCCACGCAGTGCCTCGCGGAACAGGGGATGGTCGTCGGCGATCAGCAGGGTGGGCATTTGGAAGGCCGGGAGTGGGGAAACGGGAATGGGGAATGGGAACGGCAAGAGCAGCGCGTCGGGTGCCTGAGGAAATGAAGCGATCAGGGAATGGCTTTTCCCATTCCCCATTCTCGACTCCCCATTCCCGACGCGCGTAGCGCGTCAGCGCGCCAGCCGTTCGTTCACCAACGAATCCACCACCGACGGATCGGCCAGGGTCGAGGTGTCGCCGAGCTGGTCGGGGGCGTTCTCGGCGATCTTGCGCAGGATGCGGCGCATGATCTTGCCCGAGCGGGTCTTGGGCAGGCCGGGCGCCCACTGCAGGTGGTCGGGGGCGGCGATCGGGCCGATCTCCTTGCGTACCCAGGCCACCAGTTCCTTGTGCAGGGCCTCGCTCGGCTGCTCCTCGGCGACCAGGGTTACGTAGGCGTAGATGCCCTGGCCCTTGATGTCGTGCGGGAAGCCGACCACCGCCGCTTCGGCGACCTTGGGGTGGGAAACCAGCGCGCTCTCCACTTCGGCGGTGCCGATGCGGTGGCCGGAGACGTTGATGACGTCGTCGACGCGGCCGGTGATCCAGTAGTAGCCGTCGGCATCGCGGCGGCAGCCGTCGCCGGTGAAATAGCTGCCCGGGTAGGTGCGGAAATAGGTGTCGATGAAGCGCTGGTGGTCGCCGTACACGGTGCGCATCTGCCCCGGCCAGGAATCGCGCAGCACCAGGTTGCCCTCGGTGGCGCCTTCCAGGATCTCGCCGTCGGCGCTGACCAGCGCCGGCTGCACGCCGAAGAACGGCAGCGTCGCCGAGCCGGGCTTGAGGTCGATGGCGCCGGCCAGCGGGGTGATCAGGATGCCGCCGGTCTCGGTCTGCCACCAGGTGTCCACGATCGGGCAGCGGCCGTCGCCGACCACGTCGTAGTACCAGCGCCAGGCCTCCGGATTGATCGGCTCGCCGACGCTGCCGAGCAGGCGCAGGCTCGTGCGCGCGGTCTTCTTCACCGGCGCCTCGCCCTCGCGCATCAGCGCGCGGATCGCGGTCGGGGCGGTGTAGAAGATCGTCACCTGGTGCTTGTCGATGACTTCCCAGAAGCGCGACACGCTCGGGTAGTTGGGCACGCCCTCGAACATCAGCGCGGTGGCGCCGTTGGCCAGCGGCCCGTAGACGATGTAGCTGTGCCCCGTCACCCAGCCGACGTCGGCGGTGCACCAGTAGATGTCGTCCTCGCGCAGGTCGAACACGGTCTCGTGGGTGTAGGCGGCGTACAGCAGGTAGCCGGCGGTGGTGTGCAGCACGCCCTTGGGCTTGCCGGTGGAACCGGAGGTGTAGAGGATGAACAGCGGGTCCTCGGCATTCATGCGCTCGGGTTCGCATTCGGCGGGCTGGCTGTCGACCACGTCGTGGAACCAGCGGTCGCGCGGGGCCTGCATGTCCACCGCGCCGCCGGTGTGGCGCACCACCAGCACGGTCTCCACGCTGGTGGTGCCGGGCAGCTTCAGCGCCGCGTCCACGTTGGCCTTGAGCGGGATCTTCTTGCCGCCGCGCAGGCCTTCGTCGGCGGTGATGATCAGCTTGCTGCCGCAGTCGATCACCCGGTCGGCGATCGAGTTGGGCGCGAAGCCGCCGAACACCACCGAGTGGATCGCGCCGATGCGCGCGCAGGCCAGCATCGCCACCGCGGCATCGGGGATCATCGGCAGGTAGATGGTGACGCGGTCGCCCTTGCGCACGCCCAGCGCGCGCAGGGCGTTGCCGAGCCGGCACACGCGCTCGTACAGCTCGCGATAGGTGACGCGGTAGGACGGCGCGTCCGGGCTGTCCGGCTCGAACAGCAGCGCGGTCTTGTCGCCGCGGGTGGCCAGTTGCCGGTCCAGGCAGTTGACGCTGGCGTTGAGTTCGCCGTCGTCGAACCAGCGGATACGGAAATCGTCCAGGGCGAAGCTGACGTCCTTGATCCGGGTCGGCTTCTTGAACCAGTCCAGGCGCTCGGCCACCTTGCCCCAGAACGCCTCCGGCTGTTCCACCGATGCCTTGTACTGGGTCTGGTACTGGGTCTTGTCGACCCGCGCACGGGCGGCGAACTGCGGATCGACGGGATAGAGATCGGCCATGGTTCCCTCTGCAATGAACGGGGCGCCGCATGCGGCGGCGCGTCAACGCGCAGTGTGCCGCATCCGGCGTTAAGCGCACACGCGCCGGGTCTTAGACGATGGTCGTAACTCAGCCGACGTTCGACTAATGGCCAATAGGCGCGGCCGGTGCGGTCGCGCACGCTGGGCTACGGCCGTGCGCATGCGTGCGGCCATCCATTATTCGGGAGGGAGTAATGAGCAACCGCGTCGCATCCCTGGCGCGTCGCCCGTTGGCGGCGGCGCTGTTGGTGGCCCTGGTCGCGCCCGGCGCAGCCTTCGCCCAAGGCAAACCCTCGGCGCGCGAACAGGCGCTGGAGACCCGCGTGGCCGAGCTGGAACGGCAGGTGCAGCAACTGCTGTCGGCGCAGCAACAGCAGCAGGGGCAGATCGCGCAGACCCAGACCGAGGTCGCCGCGGTCCGCTCGACCCAGGCCGCGCCGCCGCCGCCACCCCCGGCGCCGCCGGCCGGCAAGGCGCCGATCCAGGTCACCACCATCACCCCGGGGGCCACGCCCGGCACCACCTTCAAGGTCGGCGGCTTCATCAAGGCCGACTTCCTGGCCACCCGCACCGGCGACGGCCAGCTCGCCGACGATGCCACCGGCCGCGCGCTGTACCTGCCCGGGCAGACCCCGGTGGGCGGGGCCAAGTCCGGCACCGACTACAACGCGCATGCCAAGTTCTCGCGGATCAACTTCGGCGTGGACAGCGTCACCGAAGGCGGCAACAAGGCCGGCGCGCTGGTGGAACTGGATTTCTTCGGCAATTCACTGGGCACCCAGACCGCCACCAACACCTACGGCGCCACCCTGCGCCACGCCTACATGTACTGGAACCACTGGCTGGCCGGCCAGACCTGGTCCAACTTCATGGATCCGGCGGCGCTGCCGGAAGCGGCCGACTTCATCGGCCCCACCGACGGTGTGGTGTTCGTGCGGCAGGCGCAGCTGCGCTACACCAACGGCGGCTTCAGCATCGCCCTGGAGAATCCGGAAACCACGCTGTACACGCGCAGCGTGGCCGGCGTGGTCAGCACCGCCAGTTCCGACCGCGGCGCGCTGCCGGACCTGACCGTGCGCTACGGCTGGAAGGGCGACTGGGGCAGCTTCGGCGTCGCCGGCGTGGTCGGCCAGCAGAAGGTCGACAACCGCGCCACCGGCGCCGATGCCAGCAAGGCCTCCGGCGGCCTGACCCTGGGCGGCAAGTGGGTGGCCAGCGACAGCGACAGCCTGTTCTACCAGCTCACCGGCGGCGAAGGCATCGGCCGCTACATCGGCCTGGGCATCGCCCAGAACGCGGTGTACGACGCCGCCGACCGCGACCTGGACACGGTCGGGGTGGTCGCCGGCTATGTCGGCTGGCGCCACGCGTTCTCGCCCAAGCTGCGCACCAACCTGATCTACGCGCGCAGCGACTACGACAACGACACCGCGCGTACCGGCCTGGCCGTGACCAAGAGTGTGCAGAGCATCCGCGGCAACGTCTTCTACTCGCCGTTGCCCAAGGTCGATATCGGCGCCGAGCTGATGTACGGCAAGCGCGAGATCGAAAGCGGCGCCAAGGGCGACATCACCCGCCTGCAGTTCACCACCAAGTACAGCTTCTGATCCGCGCCGCGGCCACTTACCGGAGCCATCACATGAGCCTCTCCAACGACGCGCTGATCGCCAAGATCGACGCCAATCCGAAGTACCACGCGCTCAAGCGCCAGCGCAACGCGCTGGGCTGGACGCTGACCATCCTGATGTTGCTGGCCTACTTCGGCTTCATCGGCCTGATCGCCTTCGACAAGGCGTTCCTGGCCCAGCCGATGGGCAGCGGCGTCACCACCATCGGCATCCCGATCGCGATCGGGGTGATGGTCTTCACCATCGCCATCACCGCGATCTACGTGCGTCGCGCCAACACCGTGTACGACCAGCTGACCGCCGACATCCTCGAGGACGCCCGCCAATGAGCAAGCACCTGCGCTTCCTTCTGCTGCTGCTGGCTGCGCTGCTGCCGGCCGGCGCGGCCCTGGCCGCCGGCGGCGATGTCGGCCAGACCGACAAGCAGCCGACCAACTGGGTGGCGATCGGCATGTTCGCCTTCTTCGTCGCCGGCACGCTGTGGATCACCAAGTGGGCGGCGAAGAAGACCCGCTCGGCGTCGGACTTCTACACCGCTGGCGGCGGCATCACCGGCTTCCAGAACGGCCTGGCGATCGCCGGCGACTACATGTCGGCGGCCTCGTTCCTGGGCATCACCGCGGCGGTGATGACCAACGGCTACGACGGCCTGATCTACGCCATCGGCTTCCTGGTCGGCTGGCCGATCCTGACCTTCCTGATGGCCGAGCGCCTGCGCAACCTCGGCAAGTACACCTTCGCCGACGTGGCCGGCTACCGCTTCGCGCCGACCGCGATCCGCAGCTTCGCCGCCTCCGGCACGCTGGTGGTGGTGCTGTTCTACCTGATCGCGCAGATGGTCGGTGCCGGTGCGCTGATCAAGCTGCTGTTCGGCCTGGACTACTGGGTGGCGGTGAGTCTGGTCGGCGTGCTGATGATGGTCTACGTGCTGTTCGGCGGCATGACCGCCACCACCTGGGTGCAGATCATCAAGGCGGTACTGCTGCTGACCGGCGTGACCTTCATGGCCGTGGCGATCATGTGGCACTTCAACTTCAGCTTCGAGGCGCTGTTCGCCGAGGGCGTGCGGGTGAAGACCGCGGTGGCGGCCAACGGCGGTGCCTCGCCGGAAGACGCGGCCAGTGCCGGTCTGTCGATCATGGGCCCGGGTGGCTTCGTCAAGGATCCGATCTCGGCGATCTCCTTCGGCATGGCGCTGATGTTCGGCACCGCCGGCCTGCCGCACATCCTGATGCGCTTCTTCACCGTCCCCGACGCCAAGCAGGCGCGCAAGTCGGTGCTGTGGGCCACCACCTGGATCGGCTACTTCTACATCCTGATCTTCATCATCGGCTTCGGCGCCATCGCCCTGGTGCTGACCAACCCGCAGTTCGCCGATGTCGCCACCGGCACCATCCACGGCGGCAAGGGCGCGGCCAACATGGCGGCGGTGCTGGTCGGCAACGCGGTGGGCGGCAACGTGTTCATGGGCTTCATCTCCGCGGTGGCCTTCGCCACCATCCTGGCGGTGGTCGCCGGCCTGACCCTGTCCGGCGCCTCGGCGGTGTCCCACGACCTGTACGCCACGGTGATCAAGAAGGGCAATCCCGCCCCGGGCTCTGAGCTGAAGGTGTCGCGCGTCACCACCATCGCGCTGGGCGTGATCGCGGTGCTGCTCGGCATCGTGTTCGAGAAGCAGAACGTGGCCTTCATGGTGTCGCTGGCCTTCGCCATCGCCGCCTCGGCCAACTTCCCGGTGCTGATCCTGTCGTTGCTGTGGAAGAACTGCACCGCCCGCGGTGCGGTGATCGGCGGTTTCCTGGGCCTGATCTCCTCGCTGGTGCTGACGGTGCTGTCGCCGTCGGTGTGGGTGGACACGCTGGGCAACCCGACCGGTTCGGCGCCGTTCCCGTACACCTCGCCGGCGCTGTTCTCGGTGACCATCGGCTTCGTCGGCATCTGGCTGTTCTCGGTGCTGGACCGCAGCGCGCAGGCCGGCAAGGAACGCGCCGCGTTCAAGGCGCAGCAGATCCGCGCCGAGACCGGGCTGGGCGCTTCGCGCGGGTCGGGTCACTGAGCACGCGCGCCTAAGCAGGACGCGGCCAACGCCGCACGCGCCGCCGACCTTCGGGCCGGCGTCGTCGTCTGTGCAATGAGGCGGCGTTACCATGAGCGCCCGCTGCCTCCGTCGTGCCAACGCATGCGCTACCGCTGGATCCTGTTCGACGCTGACGACACCCTGTTTCACTTCGATGCCTTCGCCGGCCTGCAGCGCATGTTCGCCGGCTACGGCGTGCAGTTCGGCGAAGCCGAGTTCGCCGAGTACACGGCGTGCAACCGGCCGCTGTGGGTGCAGTACCAGAACGGCGCGATCACCGCGCTGCAATTGCAGCAGCGCCGTTTCGCCGACTGGGCGCAGCGCCTGCAGACCGCGCCGGAGGCCTTGAACACGGCGTTCCTGGCGGCGATGGCCGAGCTGTGTGCGCCGCTGGACGGAGCGGTGGACCTGCTCGACGCCTTGCGTGGGCGCGCGCGCCTGGGCCTGGTCACCAACGGCTTCGGCGCGCTGCAGAACGCGCGCCTGCAGCGTACCGGGCTGCACGACCGCTTCGAAGTCATCGCCATTTCCGAGGTGGTGGGCGTGGCCAAGCCGCACCCGGGGATCTTCGCGCACGCGCTGGCGCAGCTCGGCGACCCACCGCCGGCGCAGGTGCTGATGGTCGGCGACAACCCGCAGGCGGACATCGCCGGCGGCCTGGCCGCGGGCCTGCACACCTGTTGGTTCAATGCGCACGGCGCCGCCGCGCCGGAGGGCGTCGTGCCGCACCACCAGGTCGCCTCGCTGGCGCAATTGCAGGCGTGGTTGCTGGAAGAGCCGGCGGCGCTGTAGCGCATCTGCTCGCGTGCCTGGCGCCATCGGGTCGGAACTGAAGTCCCTCCCACAGGTGGAAACTTCAGTTCGCGACGATGCCGGCGCGCCCCTTGTGGGAGGGACTTCAGTCCCGACCCCGGAAGGGTGGGGGTTGCCGGTCCCGAGACGGGATGCCGCATCATCTCGCCCGGTCGCTGCTGCTCTCTTGTGGGAGGGACTTCAGTCCCGACGCGACCGACTGTCGGATCCGAGATCGCGGCGGCATGCTGCCCATCCACATGGGCACGCAAGACAGCCGCGACCGCCGTCGTATAGTGCGCCCATGCCGACCTCCGTTGCCGATGCCGCTTCCACCGACACGCCACTGGCCGCCTTGCCAGTCACCCTGCAGCGTCTGCGCGCGGCCTGGCAGGCGGCCAAGCCGGAGCGGGCGCAGCGCCGCGAGGACCTGCTGCGGCTGCGCGCGGCGCTGAAGCGGCGGTTGCCGGAGATGGCCGATGCCATCGCCGCCGATTTCGGCCACCGCTCGCGCCACGAATCGCTGATCGCCGACGGCATGACCGTGCTTGGCGAGATCGATCATCTGCTGCGTCATCTGAAGCGCTGGATGCGCCCGCAGCGGGTCGGCGCCGGCTGGCGGCTGTGGCCGGCGCGTGCGGAAGTGCGGCCGGTGCCGGTCGGCGTGGTCGGGGTGATCGCGCCGTGGAACTACCCGGTCAACCTGGCGCTGATCCCGCTGGCCACCGCGATCGCCGCCGGCAACCACGTCTACCTGAAACCCTCCGAGCACACCCCGCGCAGCGCGCAGTTCCTGCAGTCGCTGCTGGCCGAGGTGTTCCCGCCGCAGCGGGTGGCGGTGGCACTGGGCGGTGCCGAGGTGGCGTCCGCCTTCGCGGCGCTGCCGCTGGATCACCTGGTGTTCACCGGCTCCACCGCGGTCGGGCGCAAGGTGATGGCCGCCGCCGCCCCCAATCTGACCCCGCTGACCCTGGAACTGGGCGGCAAGTCGCCGGCCATCGTCTGCGCCGACTACCCGCTGGAACAGGCCGCCGCGCGCCTGGCCACCGGCAAGTGGTTCAACGCCGGGCAGACCTGCATCGCCCCGGACTACGTGCTGATCGACGCCGGCCGCGAGGCGGCGCTGGTGCAGGCGCTGCGTGCGCAGGTGCTGGCGCGCTACGGTGATTTCGCCAGCGCCGAGGACTACACCCGCATCGTCAACGAGGGCCAGTATCGGCGCCTGCGCGGCTACCTGGACGATGCCCGCGCGCGCGGCCTGGAGGTCATCGAACTGGCCACGGTGGCGCGCGAGCGTGCCGAGCGCGAGCGGCTGATCGTGCCCACGCTGGTACTGCAGCCGGGCGACGACGCGCTGCTGATGCAAGAGGAGATCTTCGGCCCGATCCTGCCGGTGCGCAGCTACCGCTCCCTGGACGCGGCCATCGCCGAGATCAACAGCCGCGACCGGCCGCTGGCGCTGTATCCCTTCAGCCATGACCGCGCGCGGATCGAGACGATCCTGCATGCCACCATCGCCGGCGGGGTCACCGTCAACGACAGCCTGCTGCATTTCGCCGCCAACGCGCTGCCGTTCGGCGGCATCGGCCCCAGCGGCATGGGCGCCTACCACGGCCGCGCCGGCTTCGACGCCTTCAGCAAGGCGCTGCCGATCCTGTGGCAGTCGCGCCGCGCCGGCAGCGACCTGCTGAAGCCGCCGTACGCGCGGATCGCGCGCATACTCTCGTTCCTGGTGCGGTGAGCGGGGCATAGCCGACGTCCAGATGCGGGTGCATGGCGTGGCGATAGGGCACCTGCGTGCAGGCGCGGCTTCAGCCGCGAAGAAGCATTACCGGTAGAGCGTCGCGGCTGAAGCCGCTCCTGCAAGGCCTGCCTCGGCCGCGACCGGCGAAGCCTCCGATGCGGCGCCACGCCCCGTGGCCTCGCACGCGCGATCCACCCCTGGGCCGTGTCCGCAGCCCCGTCACCGGGAAGCAGTGCGACCCGCACTGTCCAAAATCGCGGCGCAGTCCACAGTCCAGGACGGGGTCGCACCCTGGAAATAAATAATTCACAGTAAGTTATTAGGTTCTCGCCCGACGCCGCCGCCGATCACGGCGGCTCAGGCTCCTGCGCGAGACGTCCGTGCGGAGCGCAACACACGAGATGCCGCCATGCGTCGACCTGACCGGCGCTCGTCCCCCGTGTCTCCCCTTTCCCTCAGAACCGGACGCAGCCCAATGAAGATCGCATTCGTTCCCTCGCCCCTGGCGCGCGCCTGCCGCGTGCTCGCCGCCCTGACGGTGCTGGCCGTCGTGCCGCAGCTGGCCATGGCCAACTGCAACGACACCGTCGGCACCAAGATGAGCAACATCCTGTTCGGCGACAGCAGCGGCGACACCGTCGTGCTGGCCCACCGCGGTCTGTGGGGCAAGTACGGCAACTTCCCCGACATGCCGGAAAACTCGCGCGGTGCGCTGCAGCTCGCCAACGACCAGTGCATGGACGGCGTGGAACTGGACATCAAGATGACCAGCGACGGCGTGCCGGTGGTGCTGCACGACTGGAACCTCGGTCGCACCACCAACGTGTGGACCAGCCGTGCCGGCGAAACCAAGTACGACCCGATGAGCAACCAGGGCTACAACCCGTCGATCACCGTGACCCCGTGGTCGGTGGTCAGCGGCCTGTTCCTGCTGACCCCCGACCGCCGCACCACCACCGGCTACCACGTGCCGCGCGTGGATGACTTGTTCTCCTACTTCAAGGCGCATGGCCTGAAGACGCCCATCGTGTTCGACATCAAGGACGCCGCCTCGGTGCGTGCGGTGTCGCGCGCGGCCGATGCCGCGTTCTCGGTGGGTGCGTCCAACTTCGTCGCGGCCAAGGTCAATGCCACCCTGTATCCGAGCCGCTCGGCGTTCCGCGCCGACACCACCAGCATGGTCGGCATTCCGGTGTTCACCACCAACATGCTGACCAAGATCAATGTCGACAACGCCATATCGGCCTGGAGCGATACCAAGGAGGCGATGGAGATCAACGTCAAGCAGCTCGGTGGCCTGCTGCAGGGCCAGGCCGACCGCGTGCGCGAGCGCGGCGTGCGCGTGGGCGTGTTCCAGGCGATTCCGGACAGCCCGCTGGCCGGGAAGTTTTACCAGAACAGCGGCGCCTGCTGCTATCAGCTGTCGGACCTGTACTTCTCCTACTCCGGCGGCCGCGACACCGCCGACAACCGTGGCGATCTCAACTTCATCGTCAACCAGGAGGCGTTCAGCCTGATCACCACCGACGACCCGAAGGCGGCGATCGCGTACCTGAAGGCACGCGGCAAGCACGACTGAGTCCTTGCATGTCCTGGCGGCCGGCCTGCGGCCGGCCGCCTTTTGCGGCTGCGGCGCTTCGGCGTCGCGCGCCGCCCTCACCTGGAGAAGCGCATGTCCCTGTCTTTCGCCAAATCCGCCGTGGCCAGGTCCATCACCCTGGCCACCTGCGCGCTGGCCGCGTTCGCCGCCCTGGCCGCGCCGGCCGCCGAGCCCGCCACCGCTGACCCGGTGGTACTGCGCGTCGGCCCGCAGCAGTTCACTGCCAGCGAGTACCGCGCCCTGGCCGGCGACGCCACGCGCGGCGCTGCCGGCATCGACGACGACTCGGTGGTGCGCCGTTTCGCCGACCGCGCGATCCTGCTCGACCAGGCCCGGCAGCAGCACCTGCAGGACGACCCGGTGGTGGCCGCGCGCCTGCGCCGCGCCGCCGACGCGATCCTGGCCGAGGCCGCGCAGGCACGGCTCAGCGCCGACGCGCACATCGACGAGGCGATGCTGCGCCGGCAGTTCGCCGCGCATCCGGACGACTACACCGAATACCACCTGCGCCATCTGTTCGTGGCCCTGCATCCGCAGGGCGGGCCGCGCAGCGGGCACACCCTGACCGAGGCGCAGGCTCTGCAGCGCGCCGAAGCGCTCAAGCGCCAGCTCGACGGCGGCGCCGATTTCGCCACGCTGGCGATGCGCGAGTCCGACGACACCGCCACCGCCGGCGAGGGTGGGCAGTTGTCGCCGACCTTCGGCCGCTACCTGGCCGACGCGTTCGACGCGCCGATCCGCCAGCTCGCGGTGGAACAGGTCTCCGCGCCAGTGCGCGGCCCCGACGGCTACCACCTGATCCGGCTCGATGCGAAGACCGCGGCGCGCTTCGACGCGGTGCGCGGGCAGATCGACCTGCAACTGCGCGAGCAGGCGGCGGCCGACGCCATGCAGCGCCTGCGCCAGGCGCAGCCGATGGCGTTCGACCGCGACGCCTACACCGCCGCGGCGCGCTGAGCATGGCGGCGATGCGGCGCCCGCTGTGTTGGTTCGCCGGCGCGGTGGTCGTGGGAATGGTCGCGCTCGCGGCGAAGCTGATGCCGCCGACGGCCGCACCCGCCGTTGCCGCGAACAAGGTGCAGGCACCGGCGCTACCGCGCTCGGCAGCACCGTCGCCGTTGGCGGTGTCCGCGACCACGCCGCCCGATGCGGCGCTGGCGGCCGGCGCCAGCGAGGCGCAGCGTCTGACCGACACCGCGCTGTTGGCGCTGGATTGCCGGCAACGCGCGCAAGCGCCGCCGTCCCGCCCGGCGGTGCTGCCGGGCGCAGACGCCGAGGACGCCGCGGCCGCCGCGGCACGCCGGACGGCCGAACGGCAACGTCTCGCGGCCTGTCGCGGCGTTGCCGGACTCGGTGCCGCGCAGATCGAGGCGATGCTGCGCAGTGCGGCCGCGCGCGGCGATGCCGATGCGCAACGCCAGTTGCTGGCGCAGCGCGTGGCGCAGTTGGTCGCGCGCGCCGGCAGCGTCGACGCGGAAGGGCAACGCGCTCCGCTGTCGGCCGCCGACGAGCGCGATGCCGAGGACGTGGTGACGCAACTGGAAGACCGCGCGCTGCACGGCGACCGCGCCTCGATCGACGCGTTGGCGCAGTTGCTGCGCGCGCCCTGGCTGGCGGTGGCCGATCCGCCGTACGCCGCAGCCTGGCAACTGGCCGCGCGGCAGGCGCCGGAGCGACCGTTCCCGCCGCCGGAACAGGCGCTCGGTGCCGACGAACTACTCGACGGCTTGAACGAGGCGCAGCGCCAGCAGGCGCTGAGCCTGGCGCCGGCGCTGTTCGCGCAGTGCTGCGCGCGGCGCTGAACGGGCTGGTGCCCGCGGTTTGGCCGCCGCGGCGGCTGCGGTCAGAATAGCGGCCGGCTTCCCCGTCCCGGATTTCCCTTGAAGATCGCCAGCTGGAACGTCAACTCGCTCAACGTGCGCCTGCCGCACCTGCAACAGTGGCTGGCCGCGTTCGCGCCGGACGTGGTCGGGATCCAGGAGACCAAGCTGGAGGACCACAAGTTTCCCGACACGGTGCTGGCCGAGGCCGGCTACCGCAGCGTGTTCGCCGGGCAGAAGACCTACAACGGCGTGGCGATCCTGTCGCGCCTGCCGATCGGCGACGTGCAGATCGGCGTGCCGGGCCTGGAGGACGAGCAGAAGCGCGCCATCGCCGCCACCATCGGCGACCTGCGCATCGTCAATCTGTACGTGGTCAACGGCCAGGACGTGGGCACCGACAAGTACGCCTACAAGCTGCGCTGGCTGGAGGCGGTGCACGCCTGGCTGGCCGACGAGCTGCAGCGGCATCCGCGGCTGGTGGTGCTGGGCGACTTCAACATCGCCCCGGATGCGCGCGACGTGCACGACCCGCTGGTGTGGAGCGACAACCACATCCTCACTTCCACCGCCGAGCGCGGCGCCCTGCACAAGCTGCTCGGCCTGGGCCTGCACGACGGCTTCCGCCTGCACCATGCCGACGGTGGCATCTTCAGCTGGTGGGACTACCGCCAGGCCGGCTTCCGCCGCGACCTGGGGCTGCGCATCGACCTGACCCTGGTGTCCGAGGCGCTGAAGGCGCGCACCCGCGGTGCCGGCATCGACCGCGAACCGCGCAGCTGGGACCGTCCCAGCGATCACGCGCCGGCCTGGGTCGAGCTGGAGCCGGCGGCATGAGCGAGCGCCACGTGCGCCGCTGCATCGACAAGGTCGGCGATACCGCGATCGCGCCGCTGCACCGGCTCAGCTGCCACTGCGGTGCGGTGCAGATCGACCTGGAGCTGCCGCAGGGCATCGTCGACCCGCGCCGCTGCAACTGCTCGCTGTGCCGGCGCCGCGGCGCCATCGTCGCCTCGGTGCCGCTGGCGGCCCTGCATGTCCGCCAGGGCGAGCAGGCGCTGCGCCTGTACCAGTTCCACACGCATACCGCGCAGCATTATTTCTGCGGCACCTGCGGGATCTATACGCATCATCGGCGCCGCTCCGATCCCAGCCTGTACGGCTACAACGTCGGCTGCCTGGAGGGCGTGGACCCGTATGCGCTGGCCATCGCGGTGCCGATCGAGGACGGCGTGCGCCATCCGACCGACCGCGCTACGCCGTGAGCGCGGCCGCAAATGCAAAACGCCCGGCGAACCGGGCGTTTGCGCAAGCGGCGAGGGCGCTGTGTCAGCGCGCGCGGCCGCGGGTGAACAGGTTGACGATCGCCAGCAGGATGATGGCGCCGATCAACGAGTACAGGAACGTCCACAGGGTGATCGCCTGGTTGATGCCGCCGCCGAACAGCCAGCCGGCGATCAGCGCGCCGACGATGCCGACCACGATGTTCAGGATGATGCCCTGCTGTGCGTCACGGCGCATGATGATACTGGCCAGCCAGCCCACGATGCCGCCGACGATCAACCAGATGATGATGCCCATGCGTCAGACTCCTCGGTTCGGCCCGCACCAGGAGCGGTGGGGTGCGCGTCATTTAAGGAGCGCCGCCGTGAAGCGGCCGTATAGCGTCGGCCCCACCGCGCAGCGGCCATTGCGCTTTGTGGGCGTGGCGTGAGCGCGCCGACGCCGCCCGTGGCCGGCGGCGCCGAGCCGCCGGACTGGCGCCTCGGCCCGGTGGCGCTGTGGCTGCGCCCGCATCCGCCGCGGACCTCCGGCGAGGCGCAGGCGCGGCGCCTGCTGGCCGGCGAACTGGCGGTGCCGGCGGCGCAATTGCCGCTGCGCCGCGACGCCCGCGGCCGGCCCGGCCTGCATGCACCGCTGGCGCACGTGGACACCGGTTGGAGCCACAGCGGCGACTACCTGCTGGTGGCGGTGGCCGCGCACGCGCGGCTGGGCGTGGACATCGAGCGCCAGCGGCCGCGGCCGCGCCTGCTGGAACTGGCGCAGCGCTTCTTCCACCCGGACGAGGTCGCGCTGCTGGCCGCGCTGGCGATGCCGGCGCGCGAGGCGCTGTTCTTCCGCCTGTGGTGCGCCAAGGAAGCGCTGCTCAAGGCGCATGGCCACGGCATCGCCTTCGGCCTGCACCGGCTGCGCTTCGCCGAGGACGCCGGCGGCGCGCTGCGCCTGGTCTGGTGCGACCCGGGCCTGGGCACGGCTGAGGCCTGGCACCTGCACGAATGGGAGGCCGCGCCCGGCTACCGGGCGGCGCTGGCCTGGTGGCCAGGGCTGCCATAGGTTCCATGCCTCTGGATCGTGTTGCAGCCCTGTGATTCCGATGTCGGCCTCGTTGGCTGGGCAGGTCGTGCTTTGGCGCAATTTGATGTAAAAAGATATACGTTTTTTATAGGAAAGCGCGATGAAGCTCCCAGTACCGCCCCCAGACCGCTGGCGTCTTCTTGCTGATGAACCTGAACGCATGATGAGGGTGTTCAGGTCGAAGATCGGCCCCGAGGTGGCTGGAAGCTACGAACACTGGGACAAACTCAGGCATAGAGTCGCGCCAGACGGCCTCACCACAGAAGAATGGTGGGCTGGCATCAAGTGGAGCCGTCAAGCGCTGGCGCGCGAACTTGATCTGGTGGACAAAGACGACGAGAACTTCGTCGTTTCCGTTACCGATTCGATGCAGCGCAGACTTCACTACATTGATCGCGAGGCGGCTGGGGCGATCAAAGGAATGGAGAGCAGCGGTGGACAGAATAGATTTCTGATCCGTTCGCTGATCGAGGAGGCCATGACTTCGTCCCAGCTTGAGGGAGCCGCTACCACCCGCGCGGTTGCAAAAGAGATGCTATCGACTGGCAGACTGCCGCGCGATCAGTCGGAGCGAATGATCTACAACAACTACCTCGCGATGAACATGATTCGCGACAGGGGGAAGCGGCCAATCACGCCCGAGGAGGTGCTGGAGCTGCATAGCATCCTGACGGACGGGACGCTGGAAAGCGCGGAATATTCTGGTCGATATCGTTCGGTGGGAGACAATGTCGTCATCTACGACCGAGGTTCCCCGCCGACGCTGCTGCATGTCCCGCCGCCTGCAATCCAAGTGGCGGACAGGATGAGACGGCTTTGCGCGTTCGCGAACGACACGGCGAGCGAAACCTTCATCCATCCTGTCGTGCGCGCCATCGCAATTCACTTCCAGATCGGCTACGACCATCCATTCGTTGATGGGAACGGACGAACGGCCAGGGCGCTCTTCTACTGGAGCATGATGAACTCCGGTTACTGGTTGACCGAATATCTGTCGATTTCGAGCGTGTTGAAGAAGTCGCCCGGGAAATACATGCGGGCTTATCTGTACACCGAGAGCGATGGCGCCGATCTGAGCTATTTCGTCTCGCAGCAGTTGGAAGCGATCGAGCAGTCCATCCAGGCGTTGCACACGTATATCGCGAAGAAGCAGCAGGAAGATCGGCTTGCGCGTCACGTGCTGCGCAAGGCGCATGTGGGCGACGCTGTGCTGAATCACAGGCAGCGCGCCTTGCTGGCCAATGCACTGAAGGATCCTGATCGGCCATACACCGTGGCCGGCCATCGGTCGGCGCACACGATCACCTATCCAACAGCGCTGGGCGACCTGAATTCCCTGGTCGCCGCGGGCCTGCTCTACAAGCAACGGGTCGGCAAGGCGTTCGAGTACTACCCGGTACCTGGCCTCGCAGGGATGTTGGGAGCCTGACCGCCCCAGGCGGTGCTGAGCCTCTATGCGTTCCGGGGAAATGCCTCGGCCAGAGTGCGGCAGCGGCGCCACCTGCGATAATCCGCCGATGACCGATGCCTCTCTTCCCGATTCCGTCCGCGTCGCGCTCGCGCAGGGCCTGCACGCGCAAGGCCTGGACGCGGCTGCGCTGGCGCCGCCGCTGCTGGCCTATCTGGCGCTGCTGACGCGCTGGAACCGCACCTACAACCTGACCGCGATCCGCGACCCGCACGAGATGGTGACCCGCCATCTGCTGGATTCGCTGGCGATGCAGCCGTTCGCCCAGGAGGGCGCGCTGGCCGACCTGGGCACCGGCCCGGGACTGCCCGGCATTCCGCTGGCGATCGCGCGGCCGCAGCTGCGGGTGACCCTGGTCGAAAGCAACGGCAAGAAGGCGCGGTTCCTGCGCGAGGCGGTGCGCCAGCTGCGCCTGGAGAACGCGCGCGTGGCCGAGTCGCGCGCCGAGGCGCTGGACGAGGCCGGCGCCTACGACCTGCTGACCGCGCGCGCGCTGGACACCCTGGCCGGCATCGTCGCCGTCGGCGGCCACCTGCTGCGCCCGGGCGGGCGCCTGCTGGCGATGAAGGGCGTGCGCCCGGACGAGGAGATCGCCGCGCTGCCGCCGGGCTGGGTGGCGCCGACGGTGCACCCGCTGCAGGTCCCCGGCCTGGGCGCCGACCGCCACCTGGTGGTGGTCGAGCGCGGTTGAGCGGCGGCCGCGGCCGGCCCCGATTTCCGCCAGGGGGGGCTGTGACCGCATAATGCCCGGTCCCACCCCATCGCCGACGAGGCTCCCGCATGGCCCGCATCATCGCCATCGCCAACCAGAAGGGCGGCGTCGGCAAGACCACCACCGCGGTCAACCTGGCCGCGTCGCTGGCGCGGCAGTCGCAGCGCGTGCTGCTGGTGGACCTGGACTCGCAGGGCAATGCGACGATGGGCAGCGGCATCGACAAGCGCGAGCTGGCCGCCTCCACCTGCGACGTGCTGCTCGGCGAGAGCAGCGCCGAACAGATCCGGGTGACCGCGCCGGAAGGCTTCGACCTGCTGCCGGGCAATATCGATCTCACCGCCGCCGAGATCCAGCTGATGGACCAGCCGGCGCGCGAGCAGCGGCTGAAGACCGCGCTGGCGCCGCTGCGCGAAGCCTACGACTTCATCCTGATCGACTGCCCGCCGGCGCTGTCGCTGCTGACCCTGAACGCGCTGACCGCCGCCGACTCGGTGATCGTGCCGATGCAGTGCGAGTACTACGCGCTCGAGGGGCTGACCGCGCTGCTGGAGACCATCGAGGCGCTGCGCGCCGAGCTGAACCCGGCGCTGGAGATCGAAGGCGTGCTGCGCACCATGTTCGACGTGCGCAACAACCTGGCCAACGCGGTGTCGGCGGAACTGACCAACCACTTCGGCGACAAGGTGTTCCGCACCATCGTGCCGCGCAACGTGCGCCTGGCCGAGGCGCCCAGCCATGGCCAGAGCATCGTCGGCTACGACCGCACCTCGCGCGGCGGTGTCGCCTACCTGGGACTGGCCGGCGAGATCGTGCGCCGCCGCAACGAACGCAATCGGCCGATGCCGGCCATGGAGACCGTCTGATGAGTGCCAAGCCCCCCGCCCTCGGAGCGAAGAAGCGCGGCCTCGGCCGTGGCCTGGAAGCGCTGCTGGGGCCGAAGGGCGCGGCCGCGCCGGCGCCGACCGCCGAGCTGCAGCCGGGCGAGAGCCTGCGCCGCCTGCCGGTCGGGCAGCTACAGCCGGGCAAGTACCAGCCGCGCCAGGAGATGGACGAGGCCAAGCTGCAGGAGCTGGCCGAGTCGATCAAGGCACAGGGCGTGATCCAGCCGATCGTCGCCCGCGAACTGGCGCCGGGCAGCTTCGAGATCGTCGCCGGCGAACGCCGCTGGCGCGCCTCGCAGTTGGCTGGGCTGAGCGAAGTGCCGGTAGTGGTGCGCGAGCTGGACGACCGCACCGTCATCGCCATGGCGCTGATCGAGAACATCCAGCGCGAGGACCTCAATCCGCTGGAAGAGGCGCAGGCGCTGCAGCGGCTGATCGACGAGTTCTCGCTGACCCACGCCGAGGCCGCCGAGGCGGTGGGCCGCTCGCGCGCGTCGGTGTCCAACCTGCTGCGCCTGCTGGAACTGCCGCCGGCGATCCGCGCGCTGCTGGAGGCGCGGCGCCTGGAGATGGGCCATGCGCGCGCGCTACTGACGCTGTCGCCGGAGCTGGCCAGTCGCCTGGCCTCCGATGCCGCCGACCAGGGCTGGTCGGTGCGCGAGGTCGAGCATCGTGCGCAGCAGTTCGCCGCCGGCAAGGTGCCGAGCAATCGCAAGGCCAAGCCGGCGCGCACCGCCCCGCAGGCCGATATCGCCTCGCTGGAAACCGAGCTGTCCGAGTCGCTGGGGACCAAGGTGTCCATCGCCCATGGCCGCGGCGGCAAGGGCAAGCTGGTGATCCACTACACCGACCTGGACACGCTGGACGGCGTGCTCGAGAAACTGCGCCCGCGGCAGGCCTGAGCGCCGCCGCCGGCGTCCGCCAGGACCGCCTCCGCCATGCATCCCAGCAAGGTCGACCGCCACCACCTGCTGCGCCTGACCGACCTGCCCAACGTCGGGCCGGCCTGCGAGAAGGACCTGCGCCTGATCGGCATCCGCGTGCCGGCGCATCTGCAGGGCCGCGATCCCTACGACATGTACGCACAGCTGTGCCTGCGCACCGGGGTGATGCACGACCACTGCGTGATCGACGTGTTCCTGTCGATCGTGCGCTTCATGCAGGGCGAGACGCCGCGCCCGTGGTGGGAATTCAGCAAGGAGCGCAAGGCGGCGCTGGCCAAGGACGCGCCGCTGACCCTGCGCTGAGGCCGCGCGCCGCGGCGCTGGCCAGCAACCGGAGCATTGCATGAGCAACGAGGACACGCAGATCAGCCCGGGCGGCAGCCCGATCCTGCACCACCGCGAGGAAAAACCGTTCGCGCTGGCGAGCGGCGAGTCCTGCCTGGAGCAGATCGGCGCGCACATCGAATGCCACCTGGGGCCGGTCGCCGGCGTGCTGCACGAGATCATCTCCGACACCGTGCACCTGGATGTGCATGTGGTGCCCGCTACCGACGAGGTGCCGTATCTGCGGTTGGTGACCTCGGGGATGAGCGACCTGCCGATGGCTGTGCCCGAGGGCGTGGGGGCACCGCGCTTCATGGAGCTGATGCTGACCCTGCCGCCCGACTGGCCGATCACCCAGGACGATTTCCAGGATGAGCGCCATTACTGGCCGCTGCGCCTGCTCAAGACCCTGGCGCGGCTGCCGCACAAGTACGACACCTGGCTGGGCTTCGGCCACACCGTGCCCAACGGTCACCCGGCCGAACCGTACGCGCCCGGCATCGGCTTCGACGGGGCGATCGTGCTGCCGCCGGTGAGCACGCCCGAGGCGTTTGGGGAACTGGTCGTCGATGCCGACAAGACCATCGTGTTCATGACCCTGGTGCCGCTGTATCCGGAAGAAATGGCGCTCAAGCTGAAGAAGGGCGCCGAGGCGCTGATGGACCGCTTCGACGCCAAGGGCCTGCAGGACGTGATCGATCCCGCCCGGCCCAATGTCGCCCGCAAGCGCTTCGGGCTGTTCTGACCTGCCGTTCCGATCCACACACCGCGCACGCTGTTCCACGCTTTCCAGGACTTTCGCCATGCCCATCCTCGTCACCGGCGCCGCCGGCTTCATCGGTGCCCACACCGTCCGTGCGCTGCGCGCCGCCGGGCAACTGGTGGTGGGCCTGGACAACTACAACGACTACTACGACCCGCAGCTCAAGCGCGACCGCGTCGCCGCGCTGTGCGCGAACGCAGACATCCGCACCCTGGACCTGACCGACCGCGACGGCCTGGCCGCGCTGTTCGACGAGGTGCAGCCGACCCGCGTGGTGCACCTGGCCGCGCAGGCCGGGGTGCGCTATTCGCTGCAGAACCCCTACGCCTACGTCGACAGCAACCTGGTCGGTTTCGTCAACATGCTGGAGCTGTGCCGGCACCGCGGCGTGGAGCATCTGGTCTATGCCTCCAGCAGCTCGGTGTACGGCGATTCGGCGACGCCGCCGTTCTCCGAGGATCAGCGCATCGACCAGCCGCGCTCGCTGTACGCGGCGACCAAGGCCGCCAACGAGCTGATGGCCCATACCTACGCGCAGCTGTACGGCCTGCGCGCCACCGGGCTGCGCTTCTTCACCGTGTACGGCCCCTGGGGCCGTCCGGACATGGCGCCGCTGCTGTTCAGCCGCGCGGTGCTGGCCGGGCGCCCGATCGAGGTGTTCAACCACGGCCGCATGCGCCGCGACTTCACCTTCGTCGCCGACATCGTCGCCGGCGTGCTCGGCGCGCTCGATCACCCCTCCACCGAGGCGGTACCGCACCGCGTGTTCAACCTCGGCAACCACACCCCGGTGGAACTGGAGCGCTTCATCGCGGTGATCGAGGACGCCGCCGGGCGCAGCGCCGAGAAACAGTATCGGCCGATGCAGCCGGGCGACATGATCGAGACGATGGCCGATACTGCGCGGGCCCAGGCCGCGTTCGGCTTCGATCCGAGCACCCCGATCGAGGTCGGCCTGCCGCAGGTGGTGGCTTGGTGCCGGGAGTATTTCGGCGCCGCCGCCTGACGCTTCATGCGCGGATCCATTGGTCCGCGGCACAATGCCCCGCTTTTCCCCCACGCGCCCCCGCGCCCAGCCCTGCCGAATCCATGAGCCAGCTTTCCCTTTCCGTCGTCGTCCCGGTGTTCAACGAGCGCGACAACGTGCCGCCGCTGGTCGCCGAGATCGTCGCCGCGCTGCGCGGCACGATCGATTTCGAGATCGTCTATGTCGACGACCATTCGCGCGACGACACCCTGGCGGTGCTCGAAGGGCTGAAGGCGTCCACGCCGGAGCTGCGCGTGCTGCACCATGTCAGCCAGAGCGGGCAGAGCACCGCGGTGCGCAACGGCGTCAAGGCCGCGCGCGGGCTGTGGATCGCCACCCTGGACGGCGACGGCCAGAACGATCCGGCCGACATCCCCAAGCTGCTGGCCGCGCGCCAGGCAGCCGAGCCGCTGGTCAAGCTGTTCGCCGGCTGGCGGGTGTCGCGGCAGGATTCGGGCAGCAAGCGCTGGGCGTCCAAGTGGGCCAACGCGATTCGCGCGCGCATGCTGCGCGACGACACCCCGGACACCGGCTGCGGCATCAAGCTGTTCGAGCGCGAGGCATTCCTGGACCTGCCGTACTTCGACCACATGCACCGCTACCTGCCGGCGCTGATGCAGCGCGCCGGCTGGCAGACCCTGAGCGTGCCGGTCAATCACCGTCACCGCACCTCCGGCGTGTCCAAGTACAACAACCTCAACCGCGCCCTGGTCGGCATCCGCGACCTGCGCGGCGTGGCCTGGCTGATCGCGCGCAGCCGCCGCACCGCGGTGCAGGAGCGCTGAGATGGACGCGCATTTCCTCAACGAACCGATCCAGGCGCTGTACTGGACCGGGCTGCACGTCACCGGCTGGAAGCTGATCGGCTACGTCGGCGCGCTGATGTTCGGCGGCCGCTGGCTGGTGCAGTTCGTCGCCTCCAAGCGCGCCGGCAAGCCGGTGATCCCGCGCCTGTTCTGGTACATGAGCGTGGTCGGCAGCCTGATGACGCTGAGCTACTTCATGTTCTCGGCCAAGCAGGACTCGGTGGGTGTGCTGCAGAACCTGTTCCCCGCCTTCACCGCCTTCTACAGCCTGTACCTGGACATCAAGCACCGCGGCTGGCACCGCGACCGCGCCTCGCATTGAACGCGGCGCCGCTGCGCGCGATCGCAGGGGCGCATGATCGCAGGCGGCGCCTAACACCCTCCGATCGCGACCCGCCACTGTGGGAGGGACTTCAGTCCCGACGCGCGCATCTTCCACACCTCAGTGGTTCTACCGTCATTGCCGCCGATGACGCCGAGGCTCCACATGTGGGAGGGACTTCAGTCCCGACGCGTGAATCTTCCAGGTCTCGGTAGTGCCGCCCTCTGCTTCACACAGCAGCGAGCACCGGCTTTCTGACACCACGCCTGTGAGTTTCCCCACGCCTGTACCGGTCGATTCCCGATGGTCCCGCATGATCCGCTCTGCAACCCTGGCGTCATGCACAGCAGAATTCCCCGAGATTACCGCGCGCTTCGTGCAGGACGCTGGAGCGAGACCGGACGCATCTATCTGGTCACCACAGTGACCTGGCAGCGCCAGCGCCTGTTCGAGGACTGGCGCTGCGCATGGGCAGCCGCGTCCTGCCTGGGCCATGCCGATACCTGGGCCGGCGCGCAGCTTCTGTGCTGGGTGCTGATGCCCGATCACTGGCATGGGCTGGTCATGCTCGAGCGCGGTGCTGCTCTGCCAACCGTCATGCGCGAGGCCAAGGGCCGCGCCGCGAGGTCAGCCAATCACGCGCGCGGCCGTGGCGGCGCGGTGTGGATGGAGGGGTTCCACGATCGCGCACTGCGCGATACGCGGCAGTTGCTGCCGGCCGCGCGCTACATCGTCGCCAACCCGTTGCGCGCAGGGCTGGTTCGCCGGGTCGGGGACTACCCGTACTGGGATGCGGTGTGGCTGTGTCCGGTCGCCACCGCGCCGTGCGCGGCATCATGCTCGGGTGCAGGTGCGACGGCGCGATGCCGCGCAGACCGACGTTGAGGCTTGCGGTCGCATGGTCGATGTCGGCACCAGCAGGCCTGCGACCGCTGCAATGGCTGCAGTTGCTGCTGGATGCTGTCGCAGGCGGAGCGACCGCGCGTCGGGACTGAAGTCCCTCCCACAATGGGACGCCATCCTGCGCAGCGGCAGCGGCAGCAGCCGCATCCAGCCAGAGCTACAGCTACAGCTATAGCTAGGCCAGCGATGCAGTTCCTGAGTTGCAGCCCGGTACAACCGCTGCGAGGTGCGTTTCCGTTCCCTGCATCGCCCCACACAGGACTTCCGGCCCACCCGCCAGGCCGGGCGGTGATGCGATCATCGACGATCCGTTCCCGTCGTGTGCCGTCCATGCCCATGCTCGCCAAGACCCCGCTGGCCATTTCCCTGCTGATCGCGTTCGCCGTGGCCACACCCGCACTGGCCGCACCGCCGGCGTCGACAGCGTCCAGTGCAACACCGGCCACGGCCAATGCCAGTGCCGCCGATGCGCGCTTCCAGGCCATCTACGAGAAGGAGTGGGCCTGGCGCCAGGCGCAGCTCGGCCAGGCCGACGAGGACAGCGACAGCAGTGGCGACAACCGCCATCTGCCCGACGTCGGCGCGGCGGCGCAGGCGGCGCGCCTGAAGGTGTGGGAGGACGTGCTGCGGCAGCTGGACACGCTCGATGCGACCCAGCTTTCGCCCGAGAACCAGGTCAACCTGGCGGTGTACCGGCCGCAGGTGGAGAACCTGGCCGCGTCGGTGCGCCTGCGCGCCTACGAGATGCCGTTCAATTCCGACAGCGCGTTCTGGTCGGACCTGGCGTTCATGGCCCGGCGCACGCTGCGCACGCCCGACGAGTACCGCGCCTACATCGCGCGGCTGGAGGACGTGCCGCGCTACTTCGCGCAGCAGACCGACAACATGCGCGCCGGGCTCAAGCGCGGCTTCAGCGTGCCGCGCGCGGTGCTCGACGGCCGCGATGGCGCCATCGCCACCGTGGCCGAACTGAAGGATCCGACCGCCGCGGTGCTGTACACGCCGTTCAAGCAGATGCCGGCGCAGATTCCCGCCGCCGAGCAGGCGCAACTGCGCGCGCAGGCGCAGGCGACGCTGCGCGACAAGGTGATCCCGGCCTACGCGCAGCTGCTGACCTTCTATCGCCAGGAGTACATGCCGCAGGCGCGCACCACGCTCGCCGCCGAAGCCCTGCCCGACGGCAAGGCCTACTACCGGCAGCAGATCCGCGAGTACACCACGCTGGACATGGACCCCGAGCAGATCCACCAGCTCGGCCTGCGCGAGGTGGCGCGGATCCAGAAGGAGATGGACGCGATCATCCAGCAGGTCGGCTTTCACGCGCCGGCCGGGCAGAAGACCTTCCCGGCGTTCCTGCAGTTCCTGCGCACCGATCCGCAGTTCTACGTGAAGACCCCGCAGGAACTGCTTGATCGCGCCGCGTGGATCGCCAAGCGCGTGGACGGCGAGGTCGGCAAGTTCATCGGCACGCTGCCGCGCGGGCGCTTCACCATCGTGCCGGTGCCGGCGGACATCGCCCCGTTCTGGACCGCCGGCCGTGGCGGCGTCGGCACCTACTGGCTCAACACCTACGACCTGCCGTCGCGGCCGCTCTACAACCTGCCGGCGCTGACCCTGCACGAGTCTTCGCCGGGCCATTCGCTGCAGGGCGCGCTGGCCGAGGAGCAGGGCGCACAGCCGGCGTTCCGCCGCGAGAACTACATCTCGGCCTACGGCGAGGGCTGGGCGCTGTACACCGAGAAGCTGGGCAAGGAGATGGGCATCTACGCCACGCCCTACGAGGACTTCGGCCGGCTCAGCTACGAGATGTGGCGCGCCTGCCGCCTGGTGATCGACACCGGCGTGCACCACAAGGGCTGGACCCGCGCGCAGGCGCAGGCCTACCTGCGCGAGCGCACCGCGCTCAGCGAGCACGAGGTCACCACCGAGGTCGATCGCTACATTTCCTGGCCGGGCCAGGCGCTGAGCTACAAGCTCGGCGAGCTGACCATCCTCGATTTGCGCGCCGAGGCCGAGCGCGAACTCGGCGCGGATTTCGACGTCAAGTCCTTCCACGACGCGGTGCTGCAGCAGGGCTCGGTGCCGCTGCCGGTGCTGCAGCAGCAGATCCGCGCCTACATCGCCGCACGCAAGAAGAAGGCCTGATCGCTGCCGCGCAGGCCGGCGCCGCTTCCCGCGAGAAGCGCGCCGGCCCGTGCCGGATCAGCCCGCCGCGCGCAGCCCGGCCACGCGTGCGGCAAACGTCGGCAACACCAGCAAGGTCAGCGCGGTGGCGGTGATCAGCCCGCCGATCACCACCGTCGCCAGCGGTTTCTGCACCTCCGCACCGGAGCCGCTGGCGATCGCCATCGGAATGAAGCCGACGATCGCGACCAGCGCGGTGGTCAACACCGCGCGGATGCGGCTGCCCGCGCCGTCGATCGCCGCCTGCAGCGGCAGGTCGCCGGCCTCCAGGCGCTCGCGGATCGCCTGCATCAGCACCAGGCCGTTCAAGGTGGCCACGCCGGAGACGGCGATGAAGCCCACCGCGGCCGACACCGAGAACGGCATGCCGCGCAGCAGCAGGGCGAGCAGACCGCCGACCAGCGCCAGCGGCACGCAACTGAACACCAGCACCGCTTCCTTGACGCTGCGCAGAGCCATGAACAGCAGGCCGCCGATCAGCAGGAACACTACCGGCACCACGGTCGCCAGCCGTCGCTCGGCACGCTGCAGGTTCTCGAACTGGCCGCCCCAGGTCAGGTAGGCCCCCGGCGGCAACGGCACGTCGGCCACCGCGGCCTGCGCCGCGCCGACGAAGCCGCCCAGGTCGCGGCCGCGCACGTTGGCCTGCACCACCACGCGGCGGCTGCCGTTGTCGCGGCTGATCTGGTTCGGCCCTTCGCTGATGGCGATGCGCGCCACCGACGACAGCGGGATCACCTGTCCGGTCGGCGTGGCGATCGGCAGCGCGGCCAGCTGGTCCGGATCGTTGCGCGCGGCATCGTCCATCCGCACCACCACGTCGAAGCGGCGGTCGCCCTCGAAGATCTTGCCGGCGGCGCGGCCGCCGATGCCGGTGGCCAGCGCGTCGCTCACATCCGCCGCGCTCAGCCCGACCTGCGCCGCCGCCGTGTGGTCGATGGTCACGTCGAGCGTGGGCAGGCCGGAGATCTGCTCCACCCGCACGTCGGCCGCGCCCTCCACCGCGCGCAGCGTCGATGCGATCTGCTCGGCCACCTTCTGCAACTGGCCGAAGTCGTCGCCGAAGATCATCACCGCCAGGTCGGTGCGCACGCCGGAGATCAGTTCGTTGAAGCGCAATTCGATCGGTTGGCTGAACTCGAAGCTGTTGCCGAGTTGCTGCCCCGCCAGCGCCTCCAGGCGGGCCACCAGCCGCTCCTTGTCCAGCGCCGGATCGGGCCAGTCCTTGCGCGGCTTGAGCACGATCACGCTGTCGGAGATGTTGGTCGGCATCGGGTCGATCGCCGCCTCGGCGGTACCGGTGCGCGAGAACACGGTCGCCACTTCCGGCTGCGTGGCGATGGCCTTCTCCAGCGCCAGTTGCATCGCCAGCGACTGTTCCAGCGAGGTGGACGGCACGCGCAGGGCCTGCATCGCCACATTGCCTTCGTCCAGCGTCGGCATGAACTCGCGGCCCAGCAGCGCGAACGCGCCGACGCCCGCCAGCAGCATCGCCACCGCACCGCCGGCGACCGTGCGCGGATGCGCGACGGCGGTGCGGATCACCGGTGCGATGCGCGTGCGCAGCGCGCGGAGCAGCCATGTTTCGTGCGCGCCCTCGGCCGCATGCGCCGCGTCGTCCTGCAGCGTCGGCTCGCGCACCAGCAGCGCGGCCATCGCCGGCACGAAGGTGAAGGAAAACAGGAACGCACCGACCAGGGCCAGCATGAAGGTCGCCGCCATCGGCTGGAACGTCTTGCCCTCCACCCCCTCCAGTGTGAGGATCGGCGCGAACACCAGCAGGATGATCAACTGGCCGAAGGCGGCCGGCCGCGCCATCTTGCGCGCCGCCTCGGCGGCCACGCCCAGGCGCTCGGCGGCGGTCAACCCGCGGCCAAGCGCGGCGCGGCGCTGGCCGAGCAACAGCAGGGTCGCTTCGATCACGATCACCGCGCCGTCCACCAGGATGCCGAAGTCCAGCGCACCCAGGCTCATCAGGTTGCCGCTGATGCCGAAGCGGTGCATGCCGATCACCGCGAACAGGAACGACAAGGGAATCACCAGCGCGGTGATCGCGGCCGCACGCAGGTTGCCCAGCAGCAGGAACAGGATCACCACCACCAGCAGCGCGCCCTCGGTGAGGTTCCTGGCTACCGTCTTGATGGTCGCGTTGACCAGCACGCTGCGGTCCAGCACCGGTGCCGCCACGATGTCCGGCGGCAGCGACGCGTTCACCTGCGCCAGCCGCGCGGCCGCGGCCTGCGCCACAGTGCGGCTGTTGCCGCCGGCGAGCATCAGCGCGGTCCCCAGCACCGCCTCGTGGCCGTTGCGGCTGGCCGCGCCCAGGCGCGGGGCGCGACCGGAGGCGACCTCGGCCACGTCGGCCACGCGCACCACGATGCCGTTGCGGATGGCCACCGGCGCCTGCGCCAGATCGTCGGCGCTCAGCGCCAGGCCGTCTGCGCGCACCACCAGGCCTTCGCCGGCGCGCTGCACGAAGCCGGCGCCGGCCTGCACGTTGGCGCGCTGCAGGGCGGTGACCAGGTCGGCCAGGCCCAGGCCGTGCGCGGCCAGCCTGGCAGTGTCCGGATGCACGCCGTATTCCTTGACGTAGCCGCCGACCGTATCGACGCCGGCCAGTCCCGGGCTGGAACGCATCTGCGGCGCGATGATCCAGTCCTGCACGGTGCGCAGATAGGTGGCGCGCTCCTGCGGCGTGCGCAGCAGTTCGCCGTCCGGCGTGCGGTAGACCTCACCGGCCTGCCAGCCCGCCGCGCCCGGCCGGGCCAGCCGGGACGGGTCGAACGCGGTGAAGTCCACCGTCCACATCAGCACCTCGCCCAGGCCGGTGGTGACCGGCGACAGCCGTGGCGTCACGCCGTCGGGCAACGCCTCGGCCGCCTCGCGCATGCGTTCGGCCACCTGCTGGCGCGCGAAGTAGAGGTCGGTCGCATCGGTGAAGATCGCGGTGACCTGCGAAAAGCCGTTGCGCGACAGCGAGCGGGTAGCGGTCAGGCCGGGAATGCCGGCCAGCGCGGTTTCCAGCGGGTAGGTCACCTGCCGCTCGATCTGCTCCGGGGTCAGGGCCGGCGCCACCGTGTTGAGTTGCACCTGGCGGTTGGTGATGTCCGGTACCGCGTCGATCGGCAGCCTGCCCAATTGGAACAGGCCCACGGCGGCGAGCAGCGCGGCCAGCGCCACCACCAGCCAGCGGTGGCGCACGGCGGTGTCGATGATCAGCTTGAACATGGTCGCCTCCTCAGTGGCCGTGGTCGGCGTCGCCCTTGACCAGTTCGGCCTTGAGCAGGAAGGCGTTGGCGCCGACGATGCGTTCGTCGCCGCGCAGTCCGCCGAGGATCTCGATGCGGTCGCCGGCGCGCCGCCCGACCAGCACCGGCTGCGCCTTGAAGCCGCCCGCGACCGCCACGAACACCGCGTTGCGGCCCTCGACGGTCTGCACCGCATCGGCGGGGACGCTGAGCGCGCTGTCCTGGCCGTCGGCGACCAGCACCGCCGAGACCGGCGAGCCGGCCGCCGGCAGGGGCGCAGCGACCGGCATCGCGCGGATCACCGCGGCGCCACCCTGCTGGCGTAGGTCGGCCGCCGCCGCCGTGACCCGGGCGGCGAAGCTGCCGCCCGCACCGCGCACCTCCAGCGCCATGCCCGGCGCGACCTGCGCCGCCAGCGCCGGCGGCGCGCTGAACACCAGCTCGTTCATCGCCGGATCGGCGACCTCGGCCACCACGCTGCCGGCCGCGACCACGCTGCCGGGCGTGACCTGCACATTGCCGACGATGCCGGCCACCGGGCTGACGATGCGCACGCGGCCGCTGGCATCGGGGGCGCCGCTGGCCGCGGCCTGCGCCTGCGCGGCGGCAGCCTGGGCCTGCGCCGCCAGCGCCCGCGCGTGCGAGGTTTCCAGCTCCTGGCGGGCGACCACGCCCTGTTCGACCAGGGCGCGGTCGCGGGCATGCGCCAGGCCGGCGGCCTTGGCCTCGGCCGCGGCAGCCAGTGCATTGGCGCGGAACACCGCGGCCTCGCCGCTGACCACGATGGCCAGCGGCTGCTGCGCCTGCACCGCGTCGCCTGGCGCGACCAGCACGCGCTCGACCCGGCCGGTCACCGTCGAGGCGACCGAGGCGCGCGCGCCCACCGCCGGTTCGACCCGCCCGGCCAGGCGCACCGAGGCGCCGCCGCCGCGGCCGACCGCGACCACGTCCAGGCCGGAGGCGGCGATCTGTTGCGGCGTCAGCCGCACCACGTCGTCGGTTTCGGCATCCGCGTGGACAGTGGCATCGGTCTTGGCCACCGGTGCGTGGGCTGCGTCCTTGCCCTCGGCGCCATGGTCGTGGGCGTCATCGGCCGCCGGGGCGGCCTGCCTGTCGCCGGCGCAGGCGCCCGGCAGGAGTGCCAGCAGCAGGCTGGCGGCAAGGGAGATCGGACGGGACAGGTTCATTGGGCCTCCATGAACGGCGCGCGCCCTTCCAGGCGGGCCAGTTCGATTTCCGCCGCGACGCGCGCCAGGCGCGCGTCCACGGCAATGCCGCGCGCGGCGATGAGCGCAGCGCGGGTGCTGCGCAGTTCCAGTTGCGTGATGCGACCGGCGTCGACGCCGATGCGGGCCAGGCGGTAGGCCTCCTGCGCCGCCGCCACACCGTCGTCGGCGGCGCGTGTACGGCTGCCGGCGGCCTTCAGCGTGGCCAGCGCGGACACGCGGTCGGCGGCGCTGGTGCGACGTTGTCGCTCCAGGCGTGCCTCGGCCGCGCGCTGTTCGGCGCTGGCGGCACGGATGCCGCCGCGGTTGCGATCGAACAGCGGCAGGCTGAGGCTGACGCCGAGCGTGTAGGCGTGGGCGCGGTCTTCGCGGAACCGCGTCTGCGCGGCGGTCAGGCTCAGCTCGGGCAGGGCGCGCTTGCGCTCCACCTCGACTTGGCGATCAGCAGCTTCGGCTTCCGCGGCGGCGATGCGTACCGGCAGCGCTGTCGCCTCGGTCGCGCGCGGCGACGGCGGCGTGCGGTCGAGCAGGCTGCCATCGAGGGACTGCACCGGCGTCTCCAGCAGGGCGATCGCCGCCAGGCGCGCCAGCGCCGCGTCGCGGAACGCCTGCGCTTCGTCCAGCGCCGCGGTGGCATCGGCCACTTCGCTGCGCGCCTGCACCGCGCGCAGTCGCGGCTCGCGGCCCTGCGCGACCATCGCCTCGACGGCGGCCGCATCGTCGCGGATCAGGCCCAGTGCTTCCTCGGCCAGCGCGTAGCGGCGCAGCACGCTTTCGGCCAGCGCGTAGGCCGAGGCCAGCTCGCCGGCGGCCTCGCTGCGGCTCTGCGTGCCGCGCAGGGCCGCAGCGTCGGCGTCGGCGCGGGCCGCACGGAGGCGCGCGCCGCGTTGGCCCCACAGTTCCAGCGGTTGCGACAGGGTCAGCGAGGTTTCGGCCCGGTCGGTGCCCGCATAAGTGCCGCTGCCCCAGGCGTTTTCGGTGGACCAGGACAGCGACGGGTTGGGCAGCGCCCGCGCCTGTTCGGCGCGCGCATCGGCGGCCTCGGTCAGCGCCGCGCCGACGCGGCTGCCGGGCAGTTGATCGAGACGTTGCAGCAAGGTGTCGTACGAAGGGGCGGTCTGCGCCATCGCCAGCGCGGCCGGGGCCAGGCCCAGCAGCACGGCGACGACCCGCCCGGCCGCGCGCGGCGGCCGACGTGTCGGAGTCGACATGAGGAAATTCCAGAGGTGAGGGAAACGGAAACCCGCGATCGCGGGACACGCTCAACTCACGCTCTGGGCGGGCGCTTCAATCCGTCCTGGACGACGCCTGCAGGGGAGGCGTCGACGGCCTGCATCCAGCGCGCCGGTCGCGGCGCGCCGAACACGGCGAGGGCGCTCGCCGGCAGGCTCAGATTCGAGTGGTGGCAATGGTTGTGGCTGCAGGCGCCGGCATGCTTGCCGTCGCTGTCCTCGCCATCGGCATGCGCCGCGGCGGGCGCGTGCACGGCGTCGGCCGATTCCGGCTCCAGCGCGCAGGCCAGCGCATCGGCCACCGGCACGACCACGAACGCCGCCAGCAGCAGCATCAGCAGGGAGGTACGCAGTGGACGGAACAGGCGGCGCATGAGGCCGGCAGACTAACAAGCGCTTCGGCGCGGACACAATATCAACCCGCCGCGCGCCATCCCACGCTCAAGGCAGCTTCGCGATCACCTTGATCTCGAACTGGAAGCCGTACAGCCAGGTCACGCCGATGCCGGTCAGGGTTGGGTGCGGTGCCTCGCCCCAGTACTCGGGCACGATCGCCCAGACGGTGGCGAAGTTCCGCTCCGGATCGACCAGGAACATGGTCACGTCGATCACGTCGTCGAACGTGCAGCCGGCGGCGGCCAGCACCGCGTTGAGGTTGTCGAAGGCGCGGCGCACCTGCGCGGCGAGCTCCGGCTCGGGCGAGCCGTCCTCGCGGCTGCCGACCTGGCCGGAGACGAACAGCAAGCCATTGCTGCGGATCGCCGGCGAGTAGCGGTTGCGCGCGTACAGCGCCTGGCGGCCGGCGGGAAAGACGACATCGCGGTGGGACATGAGGACGCTCCAGAAGAGGCGGCACGCGCTGCGCGTGCCGGAGTCGCCATCGTGGTCGGCGCCGTTGCCTGGATAAACCGCGACGATCCGCCTAGATTGATTGTGGATTCCAAACAATCGCGGACGGCGATGGACCGATTCGAGGCGATGCGGGCATTTGCTCGCGTGGTGGAGACCGGCAGCTTCACCCGTGCCGCCCACACCCTGCAGCTCAGCCGCACCAGCGTGACCCAACTGGTGCAGCAGTTGGAGGCGCACCTGCGGCTGCGCCTGCTTCACCGCACCACACGCCGGGTCAGCGTCACCGCCGACGGGGCCGCCTACTACCCGCGCATCGCCCGTCTGTTGGCCGAGCTGGAAGAGGTCGAGGCCGGCCTGGGCAGCGCCGCCGCGGCGCCGCGCGGGCGCCTGCGCATCGACGTGCCAGGCCCGTATGCGCGATTGCGGCTGGTGCCGGCGTTGCCCGACTTCCATGCCCGCTACCCGCAGATCCAGCTCGACGTGGGCGTGAGCGACCGCGAGGTCGACGTGATCGTCGATCAGGTCGATTGCGTGATCCGCGGCGGCGCGCCGGCCGATCCGGCGCTGGTGGCGCGGCCGCTGGCCAGCCTGCCGCTGGGCTTCCACGCCAGCCCGGCGTATCTGCATCGGCACGGCGTGCCCGACCACCCGCGCGCGCTGGACGGGCCGACGCATCGCATGGTCGGATTCCTCAGCCCGCGCAGCGGCCGCGCGCGCAGCTTCCAGGCGCGGCGCGGCGAGGAGCAATGCGAGGTGCAGGGCCGCTACCAGGTCGGCTTCGACGACGGCAACGCCTATCTGGCCGCCGGCCTGGCCGGGTTGGGCGTGGTCGTATTGCCGTCTTACATGGCCGCAGCGCACGTGGCCGAGGGCGCATTGCGGCCGCTGCTGCAGGACTGGCAGTTGCCGCCGATGCCGATGCACCTGATGTTCGCGCCCAATCGGCACATGAGCCAGCGGCTGCGCGTGTTCATCGACTGGGCGGTGGAGGCGTTGGGCCCGGCGGGCCCGGTGTAGCCGGCATTCGCGCCGCGGGGGAAGGCGATCCGCCTGTGGACAACTTGCACAAGCCCTTGATCGCCTGCATAATGCGCGGCTCGCTGTGCCCGACGAGGTCGGGGCCGGCGGCCGGATGCGCGATCTCCGGCCGGCCTTTCCCAGCGTAACCGCTTGATTTCCCACGTCGCGTGGTAGCCGCAGGGCTGCCGGGGCCGCCGTCTCCCAGGCTATGGGCGACCAAACTACTATCGAGGTGCGCAATGTCCCGCGTATGCCAAGTGTCCGGCAAGCGTGTGCAGACGGGTAACAACGTCTCCCACGCCAACAACAAGACCCGCCGTCGTTTCCTGCCCAACCTGCACGAGCGCCGCTTCTGGGTCGCCAGCGAGAACCGCTGGGTCAAGCTGAAGGTTTCCGCGCACGCGCTGCGCACCATCGACAAGAACGGCATCGACACCGTTCTGGCTGAGCTGCGTGCGCGCGGCGAAAAGGTCTGAGGAGTAGAGCATCATGGCAGGCAAGCGCGATAAGGTCCGTATGATTTCCTCGGCCGGTACCGGCCACTTCTACACCACGGACAAGAACAAGAAGAACACCCCGGGGAAGATGGAATTCCTCAAGTACGATCCGGTCGTGCGCAAGCACGTCCTGTACAAGGAAGGCAAGATCAAGTGATCGGCTGATCCTCAGATCGCTGCTCACGTTGCACACGGAACCCGCCGCAAGGCGGGTTTCGTGCGTCT
Organism: Xanthomonas sp. LMG 12459; assembly: GCF_009192905.1. Taxonomy (NCBI): domain Bacteria; kingdom Pseudomonadati; phylum Pseudomonadota; class Gammaproteobacteria; order Lysobacterales; family Lysobacteraceae; genus Xanthomonas; species Xanthomonas sp. LMG 12459. Next base: position 58,141 of record NZ_NSGT01000033.1, on the reverse strand, counting down.
GGAGCAAGGAAAAAGCGCACCGCCGCTGCGGCCATGGTTGCGTTTGCCGGCGCAGTCCGCAGAATCGGGCGACCTGGGTTGCGAGGATCGCGATGCTGCCGGTCTGGTTGGAAGGCACGTGGCTGCTGGCGCTGGACTGGCTGATCCGGCTGGTGGCGCTGTTGTGGATCCCCACCCGCACCACGCCGGGCGCGGCGCGCAGCTGGCTGTTGCTGGTGGGCTTCGTGCCGTTGCTGGGGCTGCCGCTGTACCTGTTGCTCGGCCACCCCTGGCTGTCGCGCGAGCGCATCCGCCGCCAGGCGCTGGCCTCGCAGGTGATCCGCGAGCAGCAGGTGCCGCTGACCGCGCTGCGCTGGGCGCCGCCGGCCGATACCGTGGTCGCCGAAGTGGTGCCGCTGGTCGAGCGCCAGGGCGACTTCATGCCGACCCACGGCAACAGCGTCGAGCTGCTCGACCGCTACGCGCCCTCGCTGCAGGCGCTGATCGACGACATCGACGCGGCGGTCGAGCGTGTGCACCTGCTGTATTACCTGATGTTCGACGACGCGGTCGGCGATGCGGTGAGCGCGGCGCTGCTGCGCGCCGCCGCGCGCGGCGTGCGCTGCCGGCTGCTGCTGGATGCGCGCGGTGGCCGCCGCGGCCTGCGCCGCTACCGCAAGCGCCTGCACGCGGCCGGGGTCGAGGTGCAGGCGCTGCTGCCGGGCGGGCTGCGCTGGCGCCGCAGCGGTCGCATGGACCTGCGCAACCACCGCAAGATCGCGGTGATCGACAACCGCGTCGGCTACATCGGCTCGCAGAACCTGGCCGAACCGCAGTTCGTCCCCGGCCATCCCAACCGCGAGCTGGTGGCGCGGGTGCAGGGACCGGTGGTGGCGCACCTGGAAGCGGTGTTCGCCAGCGACTGGTTCATCGAGACGGGGCAGCGCCTGAGCGTGGTCGCGCCCGCCTCCATCCACGGCGGCGGCGTCGCCGCGCAGCTGTTGCCCAGCGGGCCGGCGTACCCGTTCGAGAACGCCCGCGACACGGTCAACGCGCTGATCCATCTAGCGCGGCGGCGCATCGTCATGGTCACGCCGTACTTCGTGCCGGACGAGGCCACGCTCAGCGCGCTGCGCATCGCCGCGCTGTCCGGGGTGGACGTGCAGTTGATCCTGTCCGAGAGCAACAACCAGCGGCTCACCGCCTGGGCGCAGGAGGCGTATTACGACGAACTGCTGCGCAGCGGGGTCAAGATCGCGCTGTACCGGCCATGCTTCCTGCACGCCAAGCACCTGAGCGTGGATGAGGGCATCGCCCTGGTCGGCTCGATCAACCTGGACATCCGCTCGTTCGCGTTGAACGCCGAGGTCGGCATGCTGTGCTACAGCGCCGCGGTGGTGCAGCGGCTGCGCGCGGTGGAGGCCGACTACCTGGCCGACGCGCGGGTGCTGACGTTGCAGGACTGGCGTAAGCGACCGGCCTGGCGGCGCAGCCGCGAAGGCATCGCGCGCCTGGCCGATGCACTGATGTGACGCATGCCGATGACAGGCGCATGACGCGCTCATGCGCGATCGGTGCCGGCACATGCACCACGGTTCTCAGCCGCGGGCCGGGCCGGTGGGGGCTTCCCTTACAATCGCGGCATGAATGAGCTTGTGCCCAGCGAACCGGCCGACGACGACTGCGACATCGCCATCGTCGGCGGCGGCGCGGCCGGCGTGCTGGCCGCGCTGCAGTTGCTGCGCCAGGCCGGCACCGCGCTGCGCGTGCAATTGATCGAATCGCAGCCGTCGCTGGCGCAGGGCGTGGCCTATGCGACGCCCTGCGCCGAGCACCTGTTGAACGTGACGACCGGGCGCATGAGCGCATTCGCCGACGCGCCCGACGACTTCCTCGACTGGCTGCAGCAGCAGGCGTTGTATCCGCTGCTGTCGCGCGCCGCACTGGCCGAGGCCTATGTGCAGCGCCGCCATTACGCCGCCTATCTGCGCGCACGCCTGTGGCAGGCGCAGACCGCCGGGCCGGCGCGCCTGCAATGGCGCCAGGCGCGGGTGCTGGCGCTGCATCCGCAGCCGACGGGCGGTCAGATTCTGCAATTGCACGACGGTGGACAGCTGCACGCTGGCGCCACCGTGCTGGCGCTGGGCAACAGCCTGCGTCCGCTGCCGGCGCGCGGTGCCCCCAGTCTCGACGCGCCGTCGCGGATCGAGGCCTGGGACTATGCGCAGTTGCAGGCGATTCCGCGCGAGGCCACGGTGTGCATCGTCGGCTCAGGGCTGAGCATGGCCGACAGCGTGCTGACCCTGCTGGCCAATGCGCACCGCGGCCCGGTGCATGTGGTCTCGCGGCACGCCTTGCTGCCGTTGCCGCATGCCGCGCATGGCGCGCCGGCCGACTTCGATGCGCAGGCATTGCTGGCGATGCCGCTGCGCCAGCGGGTGCGCGCGCTGCGTAGCCATGCCGCCGCGGCACAGGCGCAGGGCCGGCCCTGGCAGGGCGTGATGGACCGGATACGCCCGCTGAGCCAGGCGCTGTGGCAGTCGCTGTCGGTGACCGAGCAGCGCCGCTTCCTGCGCCACGTGGTGCGCTACTGGGACGTGCACCGGCATCGCATCGCCGCGCCGGTGTTCGCGCAATTGCAGGCGATGCGCCGGGTCGGTCAGTTGCGCCTGCACCGCGCGCGGCTGGATACGGTATTCCCGGTCGGCGCCTGCGTGCAGGTCAACGGCATGGGCGCCGACGGCGTGCCGCTGCAGCTCGACGCGCACTGTGTGATCAATGCCACCGGCGTCGAACTGCGCGCACAGACCATGCGCAATCCGCTGCTGCACCAGTTGCTCGGCTGCGGCCATGCGCAGCCGGGCCCGCACGGCATCGGCGTGGGCAGCGCCGCCGACGGCGCGCTGCTCGACGCCGACGGCCGCGCCACGCCGCGGATCCGCGTACTCGGCAGCCTGCGCATCGGCAGCCTGTGGGAAAGCCTGGCGATCCCCGAGCTGCGGGTGCAGGCGCAGCAGACCGCGCGGGCGCTGCTGGCGCTGGAGCTGCCGGTAGCCACCGTCCATTGACCGCTGCGGCGCATGCCGGCCGCGGTTGCGCGCGGCGCAGCTGCGACTCGTGACTACGGTAACGCCCGTCGCGGCTGAAGCCGCTCCAACAGGGACAGGCCTTTGCGTCGTTTCTAGCTGCGGCCTGCATTGCCGGCCCTACAGGCGGGTCTCCTATCGCGATCAAAGGCCCCCATCCACCGCGTCTTGCGGCGTGCGCCCGAGCAACAGGCAGATCGCGATCGCCGCCAGCGCGGTGATCGCCGCCAGCACCCGGGTGAGCGTGCCGAAGGCCGCCGCGTAGGCCAGCCGTAGTTGCGTCGCGGACAGCGCGCCCTCGGCCATGGAGGCGGACAGATCGCCGGCGACCAGCCGCTGCGCGGTGTCCGCCAGGGCCGCGTGCGGCAGCAGCGGCGCGACCGCGGCCAGCCGCACCTGCACCAAGGCCGCGAGCAGGGCCGCCACGCTGGCCAGGGCGATGCCTTCGCCGGCCACGCGCAGCGTGCCGAACAGGCCGGCGGCCATGCCGGCGCGTTCGATCGGCACCACGCTCACCGACAGCGCATCCATCAGGCCCCAGGGCAGGGCGGTACCGGCACCGATCAACAACAATGCCGGCAGCGCCTGCGCCGGGGGCCGCGCGCCGAGCCAGCACAGGCCGGCCGCGGCCGCCGCTAACCCGGCTGCCGACAGCCAGGCCGGGGCGATGCGCTGCGCCAGCACCGCGGCCAGGCTCGGCACCAGCAGCATCGGCGCCGACAGTGCCAACAGCGTCAGGCCGGCGCTGGCGGCGGGCGTGCCATCCACGCCGATCATGCGCAGCGGCAGCAGCACCAGCAGCACCACGTAGCTGGTGCAGGTGGCGACCGGCAGCAGCTGCACGCCGACGAAGCGCCGGTAGCGGAACAGGCGCAGGTCCAGCAGCGGATGGCGGCGGCGCCGTTCGATCCACACGAAGCCGAGCAGCAGCAGTGCGGCGGCACCGAGCAGGACCAGCGTCGCGGCGCTGCCCCAGCCGCTGTGCGGGCCCTGGATCAGGCCGGCGGTGAACAGCGCCAGCGCCGCGCTGAAACACAGCGCGCCAGCGCGGTCGGGCGGACCGCCGGCCGGATCGCGCGAGGCCGGCAGCCAGCGCGCGGCCAACGCCCACGCCAGCGCCGCGAACGCGGCCACGCCGAAGAAGATCGCGCGCCAGCCCAGCCGTTCGCTCAGGGCGCCGGCGGCCAGCGGGCCGAACGCCAGGCCGGTGCCGAAGGTGGTGCCGAGCAGGCTGAACGCGCGCGTGCGCGCCGCGCCGGTGTACAGCTGGGCCAGCGCCGCGGTGCCGGCGGCGAGCGCGGCGGCGGCACCGACGCCCTGCAGCGCCCGCCACAGGTCGATCGCCGCGACCGAGCCGGCCACGGCCACGCCCAGGCTGGCGCCGGCGAACAGCGCCAGACCGCCGAGGAACACCCGGCGCCGCCCATGCCGGTCGGCGAGCGCGCCAGCGGCCAGCAGCAGGCTGCCGAAGCTGAGCATGAAGGCGTTGGTGATCCAGGCCAGGGCCAGCGCGCTGCCGCCCAGGGCCGCGCCGATCGCCGGGGTGGCGACGGCACCGCCGGAGAAGTTCAGCGGCAGCGCCAGGGCGGCCAGGCACACCGCGGCCAGGGCGGCGCCGCGGCGCGGCAGGACAGTGGAATCGGGAGGCGAAGTGGAGGTCATCGGAGCGGCTCTGGCGGTGGATGTCGGAAGGCCACTAGAGATACCGGGGCGGCAATTCGCGAAAAAGGCCGCGATCCTCCGCACTTTGCGGAATGGAACGCTCTAATATCGCGGCATGGATCGCCTCACCGGCATCGTCGCCTTCGTCCGGGCCGCCGAACAGCGCAGCTTCGTCGGCGCCGGCCGCGTGCTCGGCATCTCGGCCTCGGCGGTGGGCAAGAGCGTGGCCGCGCTGGAGCGCGAGTTCGGCGTGCGCCTGCTGCAGCGGACCACCCGCCGCATCGCGTTGACCGCCGAAGGCGCGCTGTTCCTGGAGCATTGCCAGCGCGTGCTGGCCGATCTGCGCGAAGCCGAGGAGGCGCTGGCGCAGACCCGGCAGGCGCCGCGCGGGCGGCTGCGGGTCGGCCTGCCGACCATCGGCTACCGCTTCCTGGTGCCGCTGCTGCCGGAGTTCCGCCAGCGCTATCCGGACGTGGCGCTGGACCTGGAGTTCGACGACCGCGTGGTCGACCTGCTCGAGCACGGCCTGGACGCGGTGATCCGCAGCGGCGTGCAGGTCGACTCGCGGCTGCTGGCGCGGCGCCTGGGGCCATTCCGCTTCTGCCTGTGCGCGGCGCCGGACTACCTGCGCCGCCGCGGCGTGCCGCAGACCCCGGCGGAGCTGGCCGCGCACGATGGCGTGCTGTTCCGCGTTCCCGATACCGGCAAGCCGCAGGACTGGCCGCTGGCGGAACCGGCGCCGCTGCCGCCGGCGGTGCTCACCTGCAACAACATGGAAGCGGTGCGCGCCGCGGCGATCGCCGGCCTGGGCATCGCCTGCATGCCGGCGTTCCTGGCGCAAGACGCGTTGGCCGACGGCCGCCTGCAGCCGGTGCTGGACGCACACATGGCCGACGGCGGCGCGTTCTTCGTGGTGTGGCCGTCGCGTCGGCAACTGTCGCCGAAGCTGCGCGTGTTCGTGGATTTCCTCGCCGAACGGCTGTTCCGCACCGATTGACGCCACGTCGTGTGCCGGGCGACGCGCGCTGTCGCAGCCGCTGCGCCGCCGCACCGGCTAAAATGCGCGGGTGGATGTCTCTCATTTGCTCGACGATCTGAACCCCGCCCAGCGCGAGGCCGTTTCCGCCGCGCCCGGCCATTATCTGGTCCTGGCCGGCGCCGGCTCCGGCAAGACGCGCGTGCTCACCCATCGCATCGCCTGGTTGCACCAGGTGCATGGGGTGCCGGTGCACGGCATTCTGGCGGTCACCTTCACCAACAAGGCCGCGGGCGAGATGCGCCACCGCGCCGATCTGCAGTTGCGCAACGGCAGCCGCGGCATGTGGATCGGCACCTTCCACGGCCTGGCGCACCGCCTGCTGCGCCTGCACTGGCAGGACGCGAAGCTGCCCGAGAGCTTCCAGGTGCTCGACGCCGACGACCAGCTGCGGCTGGTCAAGCGCGTGGTGCAGCAGCTGGAGCTGGACGAGGGCAAGTACCCACCCAAGCAGATCGTGTGGTGGATCAACCAGCAGAAGGACGAGGGCCGCCGCGCCCAGCACATCCAGCCGGAACCGCGCGACGAGTGGGTGACCACCCTGCGCAACGCCTACGCGCTGTACCAGGAGCGCTGCGACCGCGCCGGCCTGGTCGACTTCGCCGAACTGCTGCTGCGCGCACACGAATTGTTGCGCGACACCCCGGCGCTGCTGGCGCACTACCGCGCCCGCTTCGGCGAGATCCTGGTCGACGAATTCCAGGACACCAACGCCATCCAGTACGCGTTCGTGCGCGTGCTCGCCGGCGACAGCGGCCACGTGTTCGTGGTCGGCGACGACGACCAGGCGATCTATGGCTGGCGCGGCGCCAAGGTCGAGAACGTGCAGCGCTTCCTCACCGATTTCCCCAGCGCGCAGACCATCCGCCTGGAGCAGAACTACCGCTCCAGCGCCAACATCCTCAACGCCGCCAACGCGGTGATCGCGCACAATCCCGACCGGATCGGCAAGCAGTTGTGGACCGATTCGGGCGATGGCGAGCCGATCGACCTGTACGCGGCCTACAACGAGGTGGACGAGGCGCGCTACGTGGTCGAGCGCGTGCGCCAGTGGGTGCGAGACGGCGGCAGCTACAGCGAGGCGGCGGTGCTCTACCGCAGCAACGCGCAGTCGCGCGCCTTCGAAGAGGCGCTGATCGCCGAACAGGTGCCATATCGGGTCTATGGCGGCATGCGTTTCTTCGAGCGCGCCGAAATCAAGGACACCCTGGCCTATCTGCGCCTGGTCGCCAATCGCGCCGACGATGCGGCGTTCGAACGCGCGGTCAACACCCCGCCGCGCGGCATCGGCGACCGCACCCTGGACGAAGTGCGGCGTTTGGCGCGCGCGCAGTCGCTGTCGCTGTGGGCGGCGGCGCGACAGGCCGCGCAGCAGGGCGGCGACCTGGCCGCACGCGCGCGCAACGCGCTGGGCCAGTTCCTCGGCCTGATCGAGCAACTGGCCCTGGACGTGGCCGGGCTGCCGCTGCCCGAACAGATCGACCAGGTGCTGGCGCGCTCCACCCTGCGCGAGCACTGGGGCAAGGAAAGCCGCGGCGGGCTGGATTCGGAATCGCGCACCGACAACCTCGACGAACTGGTGTCGGTGGCCTCGCGCTTCGTCCGTGCCGACGGCGACGAGGACGCCGACGAAGGCCGCCAGGCGATGACCGAACTGGTCGCGTTCCTGGCCTACGCCTCGCTGGAGGCCGGCGAAGGCCAGGCCCAGGCCGGCGAGGAAGGCGTGCAGCTGATGACCCTGCACTCGGCCAAGGGCCTGGAATTTCCGATCGTGTTCCTGGCCGGCATGGAAGACGGCCTGTTCCCCAGCGCGCGTTCGCTGGAAGAGAGCGGGCGCCTGGAGGAAGAGCGGCGCCTGGCCTACGTCGGCATCACCCGTGCCCGCCACAAGCTGGTGCTGAGCTATGCCGAGTCGCGGCGCATTCACGGTCAGGACAACTACAACGTGCCCTCGCGCTTCCTGCGCGAGATCCCGCGCGAACTGCTGCACGAAGTGCGGCCGAAGGTGCAGGTCTCGCGCAGCGCCTCGCTGGGCGCGCCGCGCAGCCTGGGGCACAGCGTGATCGAGGCCCCGGCGATCAAGCTCGGCGCCAACGTGCAGCACCCCAAGTTCGGCGGCGGCGTGGTCATCGACTACGAAGGCAGCGGCGCGCACGCCCGCGTGCAGGTGCAGTTCGACGAAGCCGGCGCCAAGTGGCTGGTGATGGCGTACGCCAATCTGACCCTGTTGTAGGTGCGCTCTTCGGTCCCGTCTGCGGACGCGGCGGGATGGCGACATGCTCGACGTTCTAAATGTCTTCAATAGAAGACTTAAAGCTGCATAAGATTCATAATTGAAGACTATTCTTCGATTTGCGGCCGATGTCTGCCGCGGTATGATGTATCCGATTAATTGCATAAACGCCGTTTGCGTATCGGATTGAAGACATGGCTGCTTACGACAGGTTGTCGCCATTGGCGAGCTCGGCCATCACGTCGCTGGGAGACGTCATTCGTCGCGGCCGTAGAGCCCGGACGATGACCCAGGAGGAACTGGCCGAGCGTGCCCGGGTCAGCCGTCTGACCGTCCTCAAGATCGAATCGGGCAATCCCGGCGTCGCCATCTGGGCGTGGGTCAGCGTCATGGAAGTGCTGGGCCTGCTTGGCACATTGCAGGCATTGCACGATCCGGTGGCGCAGGCCATGGATGCGGCGCATGGACGCCGGGTGCGCAAGCGCGATCTGCGCAAGAAACTGGATTTCTGACGATGCCGGTCCACGAACGTTACGTCATGATCCGCCTTGAGGGAGCCGATCAGGACGTGCCCGCAGGGCTGCTGACGCTGGTGGAAACGCACGCCGCATCAGTCGGTAGCCGGTTTGCCTATGGCATGCGCTATTCCCGCCGCCCCGGCGCCATCGACGTCGATCCCCGCAGCCTGCGCCTGGACGAAGTAGTGCCCGGTATCGAGGTCGCGCCGCCGGGCGATCTCGCCCTTTTCGGCGCCATCCGCGATGCCCTTCCCGATGCCTGGGGCCGGCGCGTGCTTGCCAACACGCTGCGCATCCAGGAAGGCCAACTCAACGACCGGGTGCTGATCGACAATTCCAGTCCCAATCGCAGCGGTGCCCTCGACTTCCGTCGCAGTCCCGAAGACGCGCCGCGCGACAGCGGTCTGCTGCGGCCGATGCATCTGGATCATCTGCTCGATGCCGCCGAGCGAATCGAAGAGGGCGAGTCCGTTCCGCAACACTTGCTCGAGCTGCTGGGCGAGGCGCCCACGCTCGGCGGCATGCGGCCCAAAGCGGTGCTGGTCGATCAGGGACGGCAATGGTTGGCCAAGTTCCCGACCCGGCGCGATCCGTTCGACATTCCCTTGATCGAGCACGCCACGCTGGAACTGGCCCGTCTTGCCAAGATGGATGTTCCCGACACCCGGCTGATCGATGTGCCAGGTCGCGGGACGGTGATGATGATTGCGCGCTTCGATCGCGGCACCGAGGCCGAGGGCTATCGCAAATGGCATATGGTCAGTGCGCTGACGGCGCTGGGCGTGCATGAAATGGATTCGCCGAAGATGGCCTATGCGGACATCGCCGACGCGCTGGGCCGGCTGGGTGCGGCGGGACAGGTGACTGCCGATCGCCACGAACTGTTCCGGCGCATGGTGTTCAACATTCTGGTCTGCAATGACGACGACCATCTCCGCAACCACGCGCTTGTGTACCGTGGCGACCTCGGCGGCTGGCGCCTGAGCCCGCTCTACGACGTGGTTCCCAGGCCGAGCGGCGGCAGCGAGCGCTTCCTGCATCTGGGGATCGGCGCACAGGGGCGCCTGTCCACGCTCGACAACGCGCTCACGCACTGCGCGAGGTTTGCCCTCACCACCGCGGCCGCGGCAGCGGTGATCGATGAGGTGGCGGGCGTGGTGCGCGAGTGGAAAGGCCACTTCGAGGCGCAAGGCGTACCTGGTTCGCAGATCGACAAGGTGCAGAACGCATTCCGGCGGCCATCGCAGATCGGCCTGGCGCAAGTGAACCGGTTCCTGTAACGCGGTCTGCCGCTCGCGGCGGGCTGGCGCGACTGGCCGGGCAGGACGGGCATCTACGCAGGGAGCATCCATGGTCTTGCTTCATGGTCCCTACGTCAGCGACCGCGGCCGCGCCAGGACGACAGGCGATGACCGAGCTGGTTGGGTTCCTGGCCTGTACCTCGCTGGAGAGCTGCGTAGGCCAGCACCGGTCTGACATGCCGCGCCCGGCGGGTGGGTCAGCGCGACGACGGCGTGGCAGACGCCGCGACGCGGGTGAAGTAGTTGGTGCGCATCGTCGGCGTGCCGTCCGGCGCGAACGCGGAGACCGTCTCGGTCATCGAGCGTCCGTCGGCGGCGACGGTGTAGATGCGGGGCGAGGCCACGCTCCTGTCCTTGGACAGCATCATCGCCAGCACGTTGGGCGCGGGCATCTGCAGCGCGAAGACATCGGCCTCGAAGTTGTTCTTCACCGGCGTGGCGCGGCCATCGAGCGCGGCGACGCCTTCGGCATGCATGGTGCCGCCGCCCTGTTCGGCGATGTCGACCTTGACCGCCCACTTGCCCTTGCCCGCCTCGCTGAAGCGCAGGGTGACCGCCTTGGGCCGATCCTGGGGCGCCCGATCCAGGCGCGCCACGTCCACGGCCCAGTTGCCGAGCAGGGGCGAGGGCGCAACGGGTGCGGCGGATGCGGACAGACACGGCGACAGCAGCGCCGCGAGCGCGACGGCGAACAGCAGTTTCATTCGACCTCCCGGGGATGGTGTGCGGCGATGAGGACAGCCAATGGTGTGCGCTGCGCGCGTTCGCTCGGTCGAGCGTGCCGGGGTGCCGAAGAGCGCATCCGTGCGGCGGCATGACCGTCCTGCTTCAGGACGCGTGCGCTGCGACGCTGGCACCGCAGGCGCAGCGCAACAGGTCAGGTGGTCAGGAGGCTGGGTCCGTCGCGCACACGGCCTCGCTCAGCCCGCGCCACGCCGTCGCCGCGCTTCCAGCAGCGCATAGCCGGTACAAGCCAGCAGTAGCGGGCCGAGGTAGTAGAAGGCGCGATAGGCCAGCAATGCCGCCAGCAGTTCCGCTTGCGGTGCATGCGATCCCAGCAGCGGCAGCACCACCGCTTCGAGCACGCCGATGCCGGCCGGCACGTGGGCGATGGCGGTGGCCACGGCCGCCGCCAGCAGTGCGCCGAGCGCCGCGGTATAGGCCACGCCGGCCGGCATCAGCACGTACAGCAGGGCGCCCATCAGCGCCCAGTTGCAGGTGCCCAGGCCGAGTTGCAGCAGCGCCAGCGGCAACGGCGGCAGGTGCAGGACGTGGCCGCGCACCTGCAGCGTGCGGCCGTGCGCGCGCTGGCAGGCGATCAGGTAGGCCACCACCAAGCCCAGCATGGCGGCGCCGACCCATGGCAGCACCTCGCCGCTCAGCGGCCACTGCGCCGGCGTGCGCAGGCGGCCGCTGACCAGCAGCACGCCGGTCAGCAGCAGATAGCCCATCCAGTTGGTGGCGATGGCGAAGCCGACCACGCGGCTGATCGTCGCCAGGCCCAGCCCGGCGCGTCCGTACAGGCGGTAGCGGATCGCGGTGCCACCGATCAGCGCACCGACATTCAGGCTGAAAGCGTAGGCGATGTCCGCGATCGCCATGACCCGCGGCGTTGGCACCGCGTGCGCCGCGTAACGTCGCGCGGCCAGGTCGTAGCCGGCATACAGCACGTAGCTGGCCAGGCTCAGGCCTGCGGCGGCGGCCAGGGTGCCGGCACCGTAGCCCGCCAGGGTGGTGCCGACCTGCGCCCAGTCCACGGTGCGCGCCGCGCGCACCAGCAATACCGCCACCAGTACCAGGAAGGCCAGATAGGCGAAGCGGCGCAGCATGCGCCAACGCGTGCGCGGATGGTTCATGGCGCGTGCCGCTCGCGCCGCAGCAGCGCAGTGCGCGGCGTGCGCTTGGGCAGGCGGCTGGCCCACTGCGGCACGTTGCGCAGCACATGGAACAGCAGCGGCCGCAGCAGCGGTTGCCAGAAGCGTCCGTGCGGCACCTGCGCCGGCACGACTTCGCGGCAGTGCCGTTGCATCAGTCGCTGCAGGCGCCCGTGCAGGTCGCGCGCGAAGGCGGCATCGCGGATCACCAGGTTGGCTTCCAGGTTCAGCGCCAGGCTCAGTGGATCCAGGTTGCTCGATCCCACCGTGCTCCAGTGCCCATCGATCACCGCGACCTTGCCGTGGAACGGGCGCTCGCAGTACTCGAAGATCTGCACGCCGGCGTCGACCAGATGCCGGTACAGCGCGCGTGCGGCGGACAACGCCAGCGGCGTGTCCGGTTGCCCCTGGAAGATCAGCTTCACCGCCACGCCGCGGCGCGCAGCGGCGCACAGGTCGCGCAGGAAGCCGTAGCCGGGGAAGAAGTAGGCGTTGGCGATCACGATCTCGTGCCGCGCGTTGCGGAATGCCTGCCGGTAGGCGCGCTCGATGCTGCGTGAACGGCCGGCGTTGTCGCGCGGCAGGAAGCACACCTCGGCCGCGCCGGCGGGCGGCACATCGACGTTCTCCTGCGGCACCCAACCCGCACCGGTACCGTGGGTGGCCAGGGTCCGGCGCACGAACGCGACCATATCCGCCACCACCGGGCCTTGTACCTCCACCGCGTAGTCCTGTTTCGCCTCCGGGCCGAAATCGGCCAGGTGATCGGCCGACCAGTTGATGCCGCCGATCATGCCGATCCGCCCGTCCACCACCAGCAGCTTGCGGTGCATGCGCCGGAACACGTTCAGGCGCACGCCGAGCAGGGTCGGCTGCTGGTCGAACAGGCGCAGCTCGGCGCCGGCCTCGGTCAGTTCGCGCACGAAGCCGGGCGAGAGATCCGGCGAGCCGAACGCATCCACCAGCAGGTGCACGCGCACGCCGCGACGCGCGGCCGCGACCAGGTGGTCCTTCAGCGCCAGGCCGACCTCGTCCTCGAACCAGATGAAGGTCTCCAGCAGCACCTCGTGCCGGGCCGCGTCGATCGCGGCGAAGGCGCGCGGGAAATACGCATCGCCGTTCTCCAGCAACTGCAGGCGGTGGCCCTGGCGCCAGCGCGTGTCGCGGTTCGCGGTCCGGTTCACAGCACGATCCTGGCATGCAGCGGGGCGTGGTCGGACAGGTGCGACCATGGCCGGCCGGTCAACACCCGTGCGGCCTCGATGCGCACGTTGCGCACATAGATGCGGTCCAGCGGCAACAGCGGCCAGCGCGCCGGGAAGCTGCGCGCCACGCGTCCGTGCAGCTGCGCAAAGGCCTCGGTCAGGCCATGCCGCTGCAGCAGCGGATGCCCGCGCTGGCGCCAGTCGTTGAAGTCGCCTGCGACGATCAGCGGCGCCTGTGACGGCAGTTCGGCGATCAGCGCGCCGAGCAGGCCGATCTGCCGACGCCGGTGCGCCTCGCGCAGGCCCAGGTGCACGCAGATCGCATGCACCGCCAGCGCATGCCCCGGGATCTCCAGCACCGCATGCAGCAGCCCGCGGTGCTCGTGGCCGGCGATGGAGACGTCGCGGTTGACGAAGGAGGCGATCGGGAAGCGCGACAGCAGCGCGTTGCCGTGGTGTCCATGCGGATACACTGCATTGCGGCCATAGGCGAACTGCGGCCACAGCGTATCGGCGAGGAATTCGTACTGGCTCTGCGCCGGCCAGTCGGCGTGGCGGCCGGCATGCAGCTGATGCTCGCCCAGCACTTCCTGCAGGAACACCAGGTCCGCGGGCAGGGCGCGGATCGCCGCACGCAACTCCGGCAGCATGAAGCGCTGCTTCAGCACGCTGAAGCCCATGTGCGCATTGATGGTCAGCAACTCGATCGCAGGCATGCCGGGACGGGACGGGGCGGAAACTCCGCCTGCCATTGTCGTCGGCATCCGCGTGCGGCGCGTGACGGTGTCGCGTCGCGCACCTGCCGCCGCTGCGTTGACCGCAGCGGCGGCGGGTCGGCTCAGCGCCGTGCGGCGATGATCTTGCTCAGGTAGTCCGGCGTGCCCTCGACCCGCACCAGGTGCGGATACTGCAGGCCGTCGTGATAGTTCACCGGCACGTCGCGCACGCCGCCCTGGTACTTGAGCGTCAGCACGATCGGCGCGCTGCCGCCCTTGGCGTCGGCGATCGCCTGCTTGAGCGTGTCGCGCGAATAGTCCTGGCCGTTGACCGCAAGCACAGTGGCGCCGCTGCTGACCCCGGCCTTGAACGCCGGGCCATCCCACAGCACGTCATTGATGCTGGCGTCGTCGTTCATCACCAGGCCGATCGACCAGGCGAAGTTGTAGCGGTGCCGCGCCGACTGGTGGCGGCCGTCGTACTGCTTCTCGAATTCGCTGGGCTGGTCGGTGTACACCAGCTTCCAGCCGCTGGCCTGCAGGCCTTCCAGCAGCGGCGGATCCACCTGGTACACGCGCCGGTTGATGTAGTCGGCCCAGTCGTAGTGGACCACGCCGTCGAGCGCGGCGATGACGTCGTCGAAGGTGTAGGTCTTGACCGCGAAGCTGCCGTCGTCGACGCCGAAGAACGCCTTGGCCACGTCGTCCAGCGACTTGCGCCCGCCGCTCATCGCGCGCAGCTTGGCGTCCACCGCCAGCCACACCATCTGCCCGCCGCTGTAGTAGTCCTCGCTCATCTGCCAGCTGCGGTAGGGCAGCGGCGCGCGATGCGCGGCGGTGGGGTCGTTGGTGGTGTCCTCCAGCGAGCGCCAGCGGAAGCCGGCGCGGTTGCGATCGTAGTTGGCCGCGGTCATCGCCAGCGCATCGCGGAACTGTTGCGGTGTCCACATGCCGGCGCGGGCGGTCAGCACATAACCCCAGTACTGGGTCTGGCCCTCGTAGACCCACAGCAGCGAGTCGCCCATCGGCACGTTGAAGGTCGGCGTCCACAGGTCGGCCGGACGCCGGAACTTGCCGTTCCAGGAGTGCGTGTACTCGTGCGCCAGCAGGTCGCGGTCCGGCGCGTTCTCGTCCCAGGCGCTGAAGTAGTCGGCAGCCAGCCCGTTCTCGCTGGACTGGTGATGCTCCAGGCCGTTGCCGCCCAGCACGTCCGACAGCGAGAACAGGAAGTCGTAATGCGCATAGTGATGCGAGCCGAACAGCTTGATCGCCTGTACCGGCAGATTGCGGTGCGCCTGCAGCTGCTCGGCGCTGATGTCCAGGAACCGCGGTGCGTCGGCGACCACGTCCAGGTGCACCGGCGCGCCGCCGGCCGGGGTCAGGTCCACGCGCTTGAAGTAGCGCCCGGCGTAGATCGGTGAGTCGACCAGGGTGGTGAAGTCCACTGGCTTGAAGGTGGTGGTGGCGCCGTCGCGGCTGGCGGTCTCCAGCGCCGTGCCGAATTCCCAGCCGGCCGGCAGAGTCACGCTCGGCGCCACGGTGATGCCGCGGGTGTCGTGGCCGGCCGGGTACAGCGCCACCTTGTTCCACTCCAGCTGCAGCATCTTGTCGGTCATCTCGAAGCCGTCGTCGCGCGGCGACAGGTACTGGAAGCTGGCGTCGATCGCGCTCACGCCCTGCGGCACGTCGACGTGGAAGCTGTACACGTCGAAGGTGTCGCGGCGCCACGGCAGCGGCTTGCCGTTGGCGGTGAGGGTGAGACCGGCCAGCATCGCCACCGGCCCGCTCGGCGAATGGTCGCCGGGGATCCATTGTGGGTACTGCAGGGTCAGCCGCCCGGCGCTGACCGGGATGGTCTCGTGCACCCGGTAGATACCCTGGCGCACATCGCCGGCGTCCACCTGCAGGGTCAGGGTGCCGGGGTAGGGCGTGTCCTGCGGCGCCGGCACGTCCGGTGCGCGCACCACCTGTGCCTGCGCGGCGCCGGTGAGCGCCAGGCCGATGCCGAGGACCAGCGCCCGACGGGCGCAACGGGAGGCGGGGAAAGCGGTGGCGGACATGCGCGGCTCCGAGGGCGATGGGTGCGGAAACGCGGAACGTTAGCACCTGCCGCCATCGCCGGCGCACTTGCCCAGCCCGGTCATGCAGGTGCCGGGCAATGCCGTTCATCCGGGGGCCACGGGGCCCGGGCTGTGATCCCGGGACGGCCGCGCGACAGCGGTGTCCCTCTGGCGTCTGGCGGCAGCGGCGGTCGTCCAGCGCTGGCCCGCTGTGGACCGCCGCCAAGTGCGCAACCCCTTGGACTCCGGCTGCACCGCAGCTTCGGTGTTGCAGCCGGAAAGTGTGCCGCCTCAGTCCTTCAGCGCCCCGTCGCCCGGATCGCTGGCGGCATAGGTGGACGTCGGCAACTCCGCAGCGTGAGGATGTCGTAACGCCTCGCGCAGCGGCGCCGGCAGCCGCTCCACCGCCAGGATCACCTTGCCGAAGTGCACGTCGCGCACCGCGCTCGACGGCACCACGAAATCGCCGCCGTTCTCGATATTGACGACGAACGTGGCGCCGCCGTCGCGCACCTCGCGCACTGCCCCCACACCGACCTCGCCATCGGCCACGAACACCATCTGGCCTGCTTCCACACGTTCGGACATCGCGCACCGCCTTTGTCTGGGAGAGAGTCCACGCGGGCTGGAATGTGCCGGCACGGGTGTTCGATGATCGGACGCGCAGGCGTTGCTGGACGGTGAATGCCGCGTGGTCTGCGGGTCACGACATCGTCGTGGCTGCCGTGTGCGCGTCACCGCCAGGGACACGCGCCGTGACGCAGCGCGATGCGATCATTCGCGTTCGACCACTGCCTGGGAGGGCAAGGATGCGAAGCGAGAAAGAGAAGATGCTGGCCGGCGAGGCGTATCGCCCCAACGACGCGCAACTGCAGGTTGAGCAGGACGCGGCCAGTGCCTGGATGCAGCGCTACAACGCGGCGCTGGCCGAGCCACCGGCGCGGCGGCACGCGCTGCTGGTCGAAGGACTGGGTTCGGTGGGACGCGGCGCGGTGGTGCGGCCGCCGTTCCATTGCGACTACGGCTACAACATCCATCTCGGCGAGGACGTGTTCCTCAACTTCAACTGCGTGATCCTGGACGTGGCACCGGTGCACATCGGCGCCGGCACCCAGATCGGGCCGGCGGTGCAACTCTATGCCGCCGATCATCCGCGCGATGCTGCGCAGCGCGCCGAGGGGTTGGAGTTGGGGCGGCCGCTGACGATCGGGCGCAACGTCTGGATTGGCGGCGGCGCGATCGTACTGCCCGGTGTGACCATCGGCGACGACGCGGTGGTCGGCGCCGGCAGCGTGGTCACCCGCGACGTGCCGGCCGGCGCGCGCGTGGCCGGCAATCCAGCACACCTGCTGAAGCCGCACAGCGACTGAATTTGATCCGGGTCAAGGCAGGCACCGCGCAATGGGTGTGCAATGCTGTCCAGGCCGCCGTGTGCGGCGTCACCGGAGCATCCCATGTACCAGCGCATCCTGATCGCCATCGATGGTTCCGAGTTGTCCGCCAAGGGTCTGCAGCAGGGGCTGGCGCTGGCCGCCGAGCTCGGCGCGGACGTGGATATCGTCACCGTGTCCGAGCCGTGGGCAATGGGCATGTACGACGCGATGGGCTGGAGCGTGGGCTACGAGGCCAGCCCCGAATACCGCCAGGACCGCGAGGCCGGCGCGCAGAAGATCCTGGCGCCGGCGCTGGCCGCCGCCGCGGCCACCGGAGTGACCGCGCACGGCCGTCACGTGCTCGACCGCTACGCCGCCGAGGGCATCATCGACATGGCCGTGGCCTGCAACAGCGATCTGATCGTGATGACCTCGCACGGCCGCCGCGGCATGAGCCGGGTCCTGCTCGGCAGCCAGACCGCGGAAGTGCTGGCCAACAGCCAGGTGCCGGTGCTGGTGATCCGCTGAGGCGCTGACCGGCCCGCGCCGGGGTCGGCGCGGTGCGGAACACGTTCGAGGCCGGCATCCGGCCGCTGGCGGCAGCGACCTATCGCTTTGCCGATACGCTTCGGCCTGTCACGCGGCTGCGCCGGGAGGCGACGCCGCGACAGGGGGCCGGCATCCGGCACGTGCATGCATTCGTCCGTCTGTGCAGATCGGGGACGCGAGCACGCCCGCGCGCCGCCACCGTTGGGCGACGCGCCGGGCGCGACGTCACCAGCTGTACAGCTTCCAGTACACGGGCGACACATTGTCCTTGCTGCCGTCCACTTCCATGTGGCCGTCGCCGTTGCGGTCGTACAGGTAGTAGGCCGGGCCGCGCGCCGGCGTCACTTTGACCATGCGCAGCTGGCCGCCCACGCGGTACTCGTCGACGGTGTCGCCGTTGTCCATCTTGCGCTGGGTCGTTTCCGCGCCGCGCACGTCCATCGGTGCACCGTCCGGGCCCAGGCCGGTCGAGGCGCAGCCCGCCAGCAGCAACAGCGGAACGAGGATCAGGGCTTTCATTGCGGTGTTCTCCACGGGCAGGACATGCGCAGAGTATGCGCCGAGTGTCTGCATGCGGTGTGGGAATGGCGCGCCGTACCCTCACCTCAACCCCTCTCCCGGTGGGAGAGGGGCTCCTGGCTGTTCCCTTCTCCCGCCGGGAGAAGGTGCCCCGTAGGGGCGGATGAGGGTACGCGCGCAGCCTCGTGAACCCAGGTCAGCGGGTCGCTTCGCGCCGACCCTCACCCCAACCCCTCTCCCGGTGGGAGAGGGGCTCCTGGCTGTTCCCTTCTCCCGCCGGGAGAAGGTGCCCCGTAGGGGGCGGATGAGGGTACGGGCGCAACCGCGTGGATCCAGATCAGCGCGTCGCTTCGCGTCGGACCCTCACCCCAACCCCTCTCCCGGTGGGATAGGGGCTCGCGCCTTTCCTTCTCCCTCCGGGAGAAGGTGCCCCGCAGGGGCGGATGAGGGTGCGTGCGCAGCCTCGTGGATTTAGGTCGGCGCGTCGCTTCGCGCCGTACCCTCACCCCAACCCCTCTCCCGGTGGGAGAGGGGCTAACCGCCCGTGCACCTCTGCCCTGGGGCGGTATTCATTTCAGGGCCGCGAACACGCCGCAGCGTAGAATTGGCCGATGAGCCGATTAGTCCTGATCGACGGGTCCAGTTACCTGTATCGCGCGTTCCACGCGCTTCCGCCGCTGACCAATGCCGCCGGCGAGCCCACCGGCGCGCTGTTCGGCGTGGTCAACATGTTGCGCGCCACCCTCAAGGAGCGCCCCGAGTACGTGGCCTTCGTGGTCGACGCGCCGGGCAAGACCTTCCGCGACGACCTGTACCCGCAGTACAAGGCCAACCGCCCGCCGATGCCCGACGAGCTGCGCGCCCAGGTCGAGCCGATGTGCCAGATCGTGCATGCGCTGGGCATCACCATCCTGCGCCAGGACGGGGTCGAGGCCGACGACGTGATCGGTACCCTGGCCCTGCAGGGCGCCGGCGACGGCCTGGACGTCACCATCTCCACCGGCGACAAGGATTTCGCCCAGCTGGTGCGCCCCGGCGTGCAACTGGTCAACACCATGAGCGGCAGCCGCATGGACTCGGATGCGGCGGTGATGGAGAAGTTCGGGGTCTGGCCGCACCAGATCGTCGACCTGCTGGCGCTGATGGGCGACGCCATCGACAACGTGCCGGGCGTGGAGAAATGCGGACCCAAGACCGCGGCCAAGTGGCTGGCCGAGTACAGCTCGCTGGACGGGGTGATCGCCCACGCCGACAGCATCAAGGGCAAGATCGGCGACAACCTGCGCGCGGCGCTGCAGCGCCTGCCGCTGAACCGCGAACTGGTCACCATCAAGACCGACGTGGCGCTGCCCGGCGGCCCTCGCACCCTGGGCCTGCGCGAACAGGAGCCGGAGCAGCTGCGCGGCCTGTACCAGCGTTATGGCTTTACCCAGGCGCTGCGCGACCTGGACGGCGGCGTGGCCGCGCCGGAGGCCGCCAGCGAGGCGACGCCCAGCCTGCGCGGCACCGCCGCCGGCTATGCCCGGGCCGCGGCGCCGGCCGCCGATACGGCGCTGGACCCGGCGCTGGCCGCCAAGGGCGACTACACCGCGGTGACCGCACCCGAGGCATTCGAAGCACTGCTGGTGCGCCTGCGCGCCGCCGACGGCTTCGCCTTCGACACCGAGACCGACGCGCTGGACGCGATGCGCGCCAACCTGGTCGGGCTCAGCTTCGCCACCGAGCCGGGCCGCGCCGACTACCTGCCGCTGGGCCACGACTACCCGGGCGCGCCGGTGCAACTGGATCGCGCGCTGGCGCTGGAGATGCTCAAGCCGCTGCTGGAGGACCCGGCCAAGCCCAAGGTCGGCCAGCACGGCAAGTACGACCTGCACGTGCTGCGCCGCCACGGCGTGGACGTGCGCGGCTACGCCGACGACACCATGCTGGAGAGCTTCGTGCTCAATTCCACCGCCAGCCGCCACGATATGGACTCGCTGGCCCGGCGCTACCTGGGCTACGACACGGTCAAGTACGAGGACGTGGCCGGCAAGGGCGCCAAGCAGATCGCGTTCTCGCAGGTGGCCATCGACGATGCCACCGGCTACGCCGCCGAGGACGCCGACATCACCCTGCGCCTGCACCGCACGCTGTCGGCGCAGTTGGACGCCGAGCCGGCGCTGGCGCGGGTCTACCGCGAGATCGAGATGCCGCTGGTGCCGGTGCTGGCGCGGGTCGAGGCCAACGGCGTGTGCGTGGACATCGCCGAGCTGCGCAAGCAGAGCCAGGACCTGAGCCAGCGCATGCTGGCCGCGCAGCAGAAGGCCACCGCGCTGGCCGGGCGCAGCTTCAACATGGACTCGCCCAAGCAGCTGCAGGCGGTGCTGTTCGACGAGCTGAAGCTGCCGGCGGTGCTGAAGACCCCCAAGGGCCAGCCCAGCACCAACGAGGAGGCGCTGGAGGCGATCGCCGACCAGCACGAGCTGCCGCGGGTGATCCTGGAGTACCGTGGCCTGGCCAAGCTGCGCAGCACCTACACCGACAAGCTGCCGGAGATGGTCAACCCCGACACCGGTCGCGTGCACACCAGCTACCACCAGGCCGGCGCCGCCACCGGGCGGCTGTCCTCCTCCGATCCCAACCTGCAGAACATTCCGATCCGCACCGACGACGGCCGCCGCATCCGCCGCGCCTTCGTCGCCCCGCCCGGGCGCAAGCTGATCGCCTGCGACTATTCGCAGATCGAGTTGCGGATCATGGCCCACCTGTCCGAGGACCCGGGCCTGTTGCGCGCCTTCGGCAGCGGCGTGGACGTGCACCGCGCCACCGCCGCCGAGGTGTTCGGGCGCAAGCTCGAAGAGGTCACCGGCAACGAGCGCCGCGCCGCCAAGGCGATCAACTTCGGCCTGATGTACGGCATGAGCGCGTTCGGCCTGGCCCGCAACCTGGGCATCGGCCGCGGCGAGGCGCAGGACTACGTGGCGCTGTACTTCAGCCGCTACCCGGGCGTGCGCGACTTCATGGAGCGCATGCGCGAGCAGGCGCGCACCCAGGGCTACGTGGAGACCCTGTTCGGCCGCCGCCTGTACCTGAACGACATCAACGCCCGCCAGCAGGGCCTGCGCGCCGGTGCCGAGCGCGCGGCGATCAACGCCCCGATGCAGGGCACCGCCGCCGACATCATCAAGCGCGCCATGGTCGGCGTGGACGCCTGGCTGCAGGACCACCGCGACCGCGCGTTGATGATCCTGCAGGTGCACGACGAACTGGTGTTCGAAGCCGATGCCGGCTTCGTCGACACCTTGCTGCCGGAAGTGACCGGGCGGATGTCCGCCGCGGCGGAGCTGAAGGTGCCGCTGGTGGTGGACAGCGGGGTGGGCGACAACTGGGACGAGGCGCATTGAGTGCCCGGGTTCCGGGCATGCACCCGGGACCCGACCTGGCGCTGCGGTGTCTTGCGTAGACATCGCATGCGCATGCACGCCGGATATCGCAGAGGGTTTTCCGAAGGATTATCCCGCCCGCGATTTTCGCTTTCCCATTCGCGTTGGTTTTTTGACCCCATCGGGCGCGACAAGCCGCAAATTCCTACTGGCGTCACACCCCGGGGCGTGCAGGATCGCTTTGATTGAACGGAATTTTGACGCGGTTTATTTGCGCGGATTTTCGGGAATGAATCCGTCCTTAATCTGACAAATTTTTAACTTAAATCTTCACGAACGAGCAAGGTGGGGAATGTTCTTATATCCCTCGACAGGCGCAATACCTGTCGCGGATCTCCTCCCATCCCCTGGAGCAGATCCAGGAACGGCGACTCCTCCCCAAGTCTCCGTTCCCTGGCCCCGCCGACCTCCCCCTGGTCCGCGGGGCTTTTTTATGCCCGCACGTTCGTGATGCCGCGCTGGCAGCGCGCGCGACCCGGCTCAGCGGCGCGCGTCGGTGGGCTGCTGCAGTTGATAGAGCGCGTCGTCCAGGGTGTCCATCTGCGCGGCCAGCGTGGTGCGGGCGTCGTGCAGGCCGCGGTTGTAATAGTGCGGGCCGATGCGCTCGGCGACGAAGTCGAGCAGGAATTCGGCCTCGAACGCACCGACCTGCTGCTGCAGTTCGGTGCGCAGGTAGGCCTGCAACTGGTCGGCGATGGCGCGCTTGTCCTCGCGGCCCAGCACGGCGGTACGTGCCTGCGCGCTCATGCCAGCCATTCGCGCGGCACCAGGTACTCGGCCAGGCGCGCCTCGGCGCTGCCCGGTTCGGGCTGGAAGCCGTACTCCCAGCGCACCCGCGGCGGCAGGCTCATCAGGATGCTCTCGCTGCGGCCGCCGCTCTGCAGGCCGAACAGGGTGCCGCGGTCGTAGACCAGGTTGAATTCGACGTAGCGGCCGCGCCGGTACAGCTGGAACTCGCGCTCGCGCTCGCCCCAGGGCAGGCCGCGGCGGCGTTCCACGATCGGCAGGTAGGCGTCGAGGAAGCCGTCGCCGACCGCGCGCTGGTAGGCGAAGTCGCGCTCGAAATCGGCATGCAGGTCGTCGAAGAACAGGCCGCCGACGCCGCGGGTCTCGTTGCGGTGCTTGAGGAAGAAGTACTCGTCGCACCAGCGCTTGTGCGCCGGATAGCGGTCTTCGCCGAACGGCGCGCACAGGTCGTGCGCGGTCTGGTGCCAGTGGCGGGCGTCCTCGTCGAACGGGTAGTACGGGGTCAGGTCGAAACCGCCGCCGAACCACCAGGCCACGGTGGCGCCGTCGCGCTGCGCCTCGAAGTAGCGCACGTTGGCGTGGGTGGTGGGGATGTACGGGCTGAGCGGGTGGAACACCAGCGACACCCCGACCGCGCGCCACGAGGCGCCGGCCAGTTCCGGACGGTTGGCGCTGGCCGAGGGCGGCAGGCGGGTGCCGGCGACGTCGGAGAAGCCGATGCCGGCCTGCTCGAACAGCGCGCCGTCGCGCAGGATGCGGGTACGGCCGCCGCCGCCCTCCGCGCGCTGCCACAGGTCTTCGGCGAAACGGGCCTGGCCGTCGGCGGCCTCGACCGCCGCACAGATGCGGTCTTGCAGGCCAGTGAGATAGTCGCGAACGCGGTCGAAGGTATGCATGCCGCCATTCTAGAAGCTGGCTGTGTCAGGCGTCTGCGGCGGACTGCCCGGACTGCGCGGGCCGGTCGGCATGCGTCAGCGGCGGAACTCGGCGCGCAGCGCGGGGCGGCACAGCTGGTAGACCAGCCAGCCGTGCAGGCCGGCGAAGACCAGGGCGGTCAGCGCGCCGCTGACCATGAGCGTGATCCGGCCCAGCGCCAGGTCGTGCTGGAGCTGTTGCGGGTCGAAGGCGTGCTGCGGCGCCCAGACCTGCAGCAGATCGAACAGTTGCCACAGCAGCGGCAGCACCGCGAAGTTGGCAGCGGCGGTGACCACCAGGAACACGATGAACGCCCGCCGCGCCCAGTCGCGCCGCTGCAGCAGCGCCCACGACGCCGCGCACAGGCCCGCCGACAGCAGCGCCGACAGCCAGGACAGCGCCAGTGCATGGGCGACGCACCACTGCAGCAGCGGCGGCAACGGCAGTCCGGCCTCGCGCAGCATGCCCTTGATCGCCCCGTCCGGCAGCGTCAGCAGCAACAGCGCCTGGCCCAGCGAGTACAGCAGCGACAGCACCCCGAGCAGCAGCGAGAGCTTGGCCATCGCATCGATATTCTGGTTGCGGGCGGCAGTGCGGGGCAGCGGCGGAGGCGGCATCGGCGGTCCTTCGGGGCGGGGCGGCGCTGGCGGCGCCGCACCGGCGGCAGTCCGGCAAGGATAGGGATGGCGGAGCAGGGCGCAAGCCGGCGTGGCGCGCGAGGGGGGCGCCTATGCCGATGCGCGGCCTCTGGTCAGGGCGCTGCCGATGCGGTGTCGCCAGGAGCGGGGCTACGCCAAGGTCGTGCCGATGCCGTCTGCGTCCGGACGGCCTAGCTGCGGGCGCTCGCGTAGCAGCGGCTGCAGCCGCGACGCGCCTTACCGGGAAAGCCTCGTCGCGACTGAGGTCGCTCCCACAGGGGCTTGCGGCGAGCCCGCCGGGTGCACTGTGGGAGGGGACTTCAGTCCCGATGCATTGCGCCATCGGAAGGCTCACCACGTCGCGCGTCGCGGATGCATGACCGTTGACTCCTGCGGAACGGCGCGATGCGTGACGGACACCGGTGGTTGGCGCTGTCCCGAAGGCGCCCCGCGGGCGCTGCGCCTGCCGCACGTCGACGGCAGGCGCCTCGGTATGCGGCCGGCTCAGCGCAGCTCGCGTTCGAACAGCTTGAGGATGCGCTTGTACTCGTCCAGCCAGGAGTCGGCGCGGGTGAAGCCGTGCTTCTCTAGCGGATATGGCGCGATCTCCCAGTTGTCCTTGTGCAGCTCGATCAGCTTCTGGGTCATATCCACCGAGTCCTTGAAGAACACGTTGTCGTCGACCATGCCGTGGGCGATCAGCAGGTGGTCGCGCAGGCCGCTGGCGTATTCGATCGGCGAGGAGGTGCGGTAGGCCTCCGGGTCCAGGTCCGGGGTGTTGAGGATGTTGGAGGTGTACTCGTGGTTGTACTGGCTCCAGTCGGCGACCGGGCGCAGCGCGGCGCCGGCCTTGAACGTGCCGGGGCTGCGGAACAGCGCCATGTAGGTCATGAAGCCGCCGTAGGAACCGCCGTAGATGCCGGCGCGGCCACGGTCGCCCTGCTTGCTGTCGACCAGCCAGTCCAGGCCGTCCAGGTAGTCCTCCAGTTCCGGGTGGCCCATGTCGCGGTAGATCGCGGTGCGCCAGTCGCGGCCGTAGCCGGCGCTGGCGCGGTAGTCCAGGTCCAGCACGATGTAGCCCTTCTGCACCAGCAGGTTGTGGAACATCTGCTCGCGGAAGTACGGGGTGTAGCGTGCCGACACGTTCTGCAGGTAGCCGGCGCCGTGCACGAACATCACCACCGGATAGCGCTTGCCCGGCTCCGGCTGCGCCGGACCGTAGTACTTGCCCCAGACGGTGCCGGCGCCGTGCTTGGACGGCACCTGCACGAACTGCGGCTGTACCCATTGGCGCGCCTTGAACGCGGCACTGCGGGTGTCGGTGAGCACGCGCGCGTTGCCGCCGGCGGCCGGCAGCACCGCCAGTTGCGGCGGCAGGTAGGGGCCGGAGTAGTGCACCAGCAGTTGCTGGCCGTCCGGCGACAGCGCGAAGTCCTCCACGCCGTCCAGCGCGGTCAGCTCGGCGACGCTGTCATTGCGCAGGTCGAGCTTGCACACCTCGTAGTCGCCCGGCCACTTGCGGTTGCACAGGAACAGGAAGCCCTGGCCGTCGGCGCTGACCACCGGCGCGGACACTTCCCACTTGCCGGAGGTGCGCTGGCGCGGCTTCTCGGTGCCGCGCTGGGTGTACAGGTGCGAATAGCCGGACTGCTCGGACAGCAGCCACAGGGTCTGGTTGTCCGGCATCCAGCCGAAGTCGTTGAAGCTCCAGTTGATCCAGGCCGGATCGGTGAGGCGGTGGCGCGGCTGCAGCACCGCCTTGTCCAGGTCGACGCTGGCGATCCAGCGGTCCTTGTTGTCCACCGCACGCAGCAGCACAGCGACGTTGCGGCCGTCCTCGCTCCAGTGCATCGAGGCGCCGCTGCCGTCGCCGTCGGTTTCCACGCGCACCGCGCGCGGGCCCTGCAGCGGCTCCTGCTTGGCGGCCTTGCGCAGCGCCGCCAGCGGATCGGTGCCGATGCCGGGCAGCACCGACAGGTCGAGCTTGCGCGCACTGCCGGCCACCGCATCGACCAGCCACAGGGTCTGCGCCACCGGCGAATTGCGCCCGACCAGGGTGCGCGCTTCCTGGAACTCGGCGTAGCCGGACTCGGTCACGTACTTGGGCATCTTGCTGTCGCGGCCTTCCTCGGCGCCCTTGGCGTGGGTGACGACCAGCAGGTGGCGGCCGTCCGGCGACAGCGCGCTGTCGTCGACCACCACGTCGTCGCCCAGGTACACCGGTGCCGGCGCGCGGCTGCTGTCGGCGCGGCGCCAGGCCTGCTCCTGCTGGCGCAGCAGCTCGCGCTGGGCGCGGTCGCGGGCCAGGGTTTCCAGGGTGCGCAGCTGCTGGTCGCGCAGCACGTCGGGCTTGGGCGCGGCATCGGGATCGCGCTCGGCCTTGAGCACCGCGGCCTGCTGCACGCCGCCGCCCGGGTTCCAGCGGTACCAGTCGTTGCCGACCCGCCACAGCGCGCCGCCATCGGTGGTGAACTGCGGCCGCGCGGCAGCCTGGTTGCTGCGGGTCAGCTGGGTCAGCGCGCCGCTGCGCAGGTCGCGCAGGAATACGTCGCCGTTGCGCACGAACAGCATGCGCTGGCGGCGTGCGTCGTAGACCGGGTTGGCCGCGTCCAGGGTGCTGCGCTGGGCGTCCTCGACCCGCTGCGCGGCGCCGCCGTCGACGCCCCGGCGGTAGGTGTCGCGCACCGGGCTGCCGGTGCGCTTGAGCTGGTACTGCACCTGGCGCCCGTCCCAGGCCCACCACGCATCCTCGACCGGCGGCCCGATCCAGTCCGGATCGGCCATGGCCTGCTCGATGGTCAGCGGGGCGGCGGCCTCCTGGGCCGCGGCCAGCGGCGGCAGGCAGGACAGGGACAGCAACACAACAGCGCTCAGGGCGAGACGACGCATCTGGAATTCCGGGCGAACGGCAAACCACAAGGGTAGCAGTCGCCAGGGAGGCGCGATTGCGCCGTTGGTCATGGGCGCATGGCGCAAGAGCGACAGGTGAACACTCACGTGGCGCGCCGGTGCCTGGGCGGCGCCGAGGCGCCGGCGGACTCCAATCAGTGCAACCGGCAACCGTAGGCATCGTGCCGCCGGCACGAACATGTATCGATGAATACATGTCGATCACCGCACAGTTGACAGTAGGCAGCGCCGGGGCGGCGCATCCTCCGATGCCTGGCCGTGGCGGGTGGCTGCAGGCGGCGCCGGTGCGGCGTCCTGCGTGTACGAATCCGGAACATCGCGCGAGCGGCGATGCCCGCAAGACCAAGTGACCATGCCCTGGTCTTGCCGAACGGCGTCTTTGGGGACTTGGGAAGTCGCGGGTGCATGCCCCACCCCAACGGTCGACAGCGCGGCGACCGACTGGAGCAGCCGCGCTGGTCGAACTGAACGTCTTTCCCGTGCTACATGCTGGCCGACCAGTTGATCACGAGATTCGTCCCGGATGGGGCTCTAGCGCCGGCCTTGTTCACATCCCGAACCGAGACTTCGATGCTCGCGCTATCCGCATTCGTCACATTCAAGAGGAACGCGTAGTCGGTCTGGTTGTTGACAAAGATGCGTGCCGGAACAAATCCGAGTCCATGGGTAATCGACACCAAGCCGCGACCATCTACCGTGCCGGCCAGAGAGCCGGAGGCGCAGTTGGGCCAGTGGTAGGCCTGCATCTGGCCACCAAGAAACGCCCCATGCGCACCAGTGCCCGTGGAATAAGTAATTGCGCCTGACAGGTGGATGCTGTTCGAGGCGCTGGTGGATGAAATCGCAGTAAAGGCTCCAGTCAGCGCATCGTCCCAATTGTCAAAATAGCAATTGCTGATGCCAATCGCGTTGTCGTTCCCGCTGACGAATACAGCCTCTGCTGTCGTCCGCGCGACACGCACATTGCCTAGCATCAGGCTATTTCTGTCACCATTGATGAAGACACCCCGGCTATTTGATAGCTGCGTGTTCGGTCCGGGTTGGCATTGAAGGTTGGTCATCGATGCGGTGATGCCGTTGCCGTCTATCATGACGCCGGTCGCGCACGCATCCAGGTCGGCATTCGCCACCATCATTTTATTGGTGGCGCCGTCCCCGCTTGTGGCCAAGTACATGCCACGCCAGACGCCATAGACGAAGAAGTTGGCAATCTGACAGTTGTCGTTGCGGTACGAGATCAGGCCATAGGTGTTTGCCTGGGTGTAAGCGGCGACATCTGCCGTGAAAGCGCTCCAGAACGGGTATTGGTGAAAATTGTTGATGCGGACCACATCGGCCGCAAAATTAATCTTTATCCCGAACGAGAAGAACTCGCCCCATACGTTGTCGATTCGCGTGCGTCCGGTACTGACGCCCGGCTGGCCCACTTCAATACCGGCAGTGACGCCGAAAAACACCAGGTTGTCCAGCAAGCAAGCGCCGCCGGCAATGATCCGGATGCAAGGCTTGTACGCGGGTGGATTCCAGCCGGGTGCAGGTGAAGGCTTGGCCTGATTGAAGCCAAGCCCAGATATCTGCACATTGTTCGAGCCGGATGCCAAAACAAACGCGCTCTCGGTCATCGAGCCCAAACGGATCCACGACCCATTGCCGCGGAGTTGCGGAACAGTCGAGCCAAATGGGCCGACAAACTCTTCCAGGACGCCGTCGCCCTTGATCGCGATTCCCCCTCGTGAAATCGTCACGGCAGCATCGATCTGATAGATGCCGTATGGTACATGCACAATCCCGCCGCCACGACTCTGCACGTAGTTCACCGCGGCCTGAAATGCTGCCGACGAATCGGAAGCGCCGGTGCGATCAGCGCCGAATTCCAGCACTGAGACAGGAAGGTAGCTCAATTTCTCGGCAACATGTACGGGCAAAGATCCGGTGGCCGCCGCCTGCTGAAACCGTATGTTCTGCGCGCCTGTCGCTGCCCATAGGCCATCCAGGAATTTCTTGACCGTCGTGCTTCCGCCAGTCGCGGGAAAGGCGTAACCAATCAAGTCTCCCCCAGTGGTTTGAGCGAGACTCTCACGTAGTGACGTGTCGTCAGGATCGCTGGCTTCCGCTGCAGCAAGCAGCGCATTGCTTTCACGCGAGGCTGCCGGGAAAGGTGAGTGAGCGTCACCACCGGTACCTGCCATCGAAGCAGGTACGTCCCGTGACATTTCCGATGAGTCAACAATCTGCTGAATCTGCATGGCCAGCGCATCCAGTCCGCGTTCGATCAGGATCGCGTCGAATTCGCCTCGACCCACGAGATCAATCTCCTGCACGTAGGGCGCCGCTCTGATTAACAAGATTGTTTCCTCCGCAGATGGTGGGCGACGCAATATGACGCGTGTGCCGGATTCATCTCCAACGCTTTCCACGTCGAAATTATCGCCATCCAGTTCGATCGCCCTGTCACCGCTGAAAATAAATACCTTTATATGAGTTGCGGCGTGAGCCACAGGGCCGGGAAACGTGTCGTTCGTTCCGTCGCCATGGTGGAGTCGACGGCTGCGGCTGTTGGGAACTGTCATTTTCCTGATCCTTTATGAAATTGCGCTGTTGGCGGAAGAGGGGTTGCTCGATAGGCCGCGGAAACGCGAGGTCCTCGTTGCACATGCCGTCGTGCTTGAAGAGCGCGGGTACCACGGGTGCGGCGGGAATGGCGCATGATTGATCTATAAGACCCGTTCTCCATGGGGCGAAACCGCAGCATCCGAAAGATCGCTCTCATCGGATGAGATTTCGTTGAAGGGATGTGTTGAATCAGGTCGCAAGATGGCGTGTCGGGCGAGCCATCGATGGAGTCTTTGGGGGTGCCGGGAAAAATCGCCGAGAACATCGGTCGCAGTGCGCATGCGCAGCGCATGGAGTTCACGAAAGGGCGTCCCTCGCGTCTGATGAGAGGTCACGGACGACGGTGATGGGGTGCGGGCGTCGCGACTTGCGGCAGGATCGCCAGATTTTGTTCGAGGCGTCGGCGCGCCTTGCAAAAGCCCGCTCCGATTGCACTTCAAGTCTCAGCAGGTGGCGTTTCACTGTCATGCGAGCTCTGCAGCATCCGGCCGACTTGCGCGGGATGATGGCTATGCCGTCGAGCTGCCAACACCGTGAAATACTGGCGCATCGAGTTGCCCGTCGGCCACAGGCGTCTATCCGGAGCTGCGCACTCGGAATCAGCGAGTGCAGGCGCAGGGTGAAAATGGCATACTGCTGGCAGGCGGGGCAGGCAAGGGCGGGGCGCCCAAACTAATTGATCTTCAAAGGGGTGTGGGCGTTTCAATATAATTGCGCTTTTCTTTCAGTCTTAGATAAAAAGATGGTGATGACGTCGCCTGGGGTGGGCATCTGGGAATCTGTAAATTCAGATGTTGATGGTGTTTTTCGTGTAAACCAAAAATTCAAGATAAAAGGGGGCGATACATGAAGATGAAGTGGGTGACATTGCTGTTTCTACTGTGTTTCTCTGGTCCGTCGTTCGCCAACGAGTGGTTGAATGATGTTGAAATCACACAGATCAACGCGTATCAATCGGGGACAGGTCATTTCGTTTGGTTTAGCGCCGTGTCTCAAGAGTGCAAGACCGCATCTCCCTCCGCGCCGATCATGACGTTCGATGAAGCGCAATCTGGAGGAAAAGGCATGCTGGCCATCGCGATGGCCGCGCTGCTCAATAAGCGCAAGGTCAATGTGCAAGCCAAAGGGTGCAGTATTCTCGAGATCTATTTGAAGTAAAGGCGAGTAAGGGCGAGCAATTGTGAGACGGTCAGCGCCGCGGTGGGAGTGCCACTGCCGTGTGCGTTGTCGAACCAGTGATCGAGCCGAAAACGGCGATGTCTGATTCGCCTGTCGTCGTCGAAATTTTCCGAAAAACGCCGAAGCCGGCGGGAGAACACCGGGTCTGAGTGTTGTCAGCGTGGCCCATGCCGAGGTCATTTCCCTTGGGCCGCGTTGATCAGCCCTTTTGTCGCTGAGGCTCCAGATGCCGAAGGGATACCCATCCGGCGTAGGTGTGCTTAGACACCCGCGGATGTCCTTCCTGCGACAAACCGTCACATCCCATTTCGCCGCGCCGCACCAACAATAGGCATCGTTTCCGCTGCCTCAGGCGCTACCCATGGACGCCCTGCTGCTGTCGCGCATCCAGTTCGGATTCGTCATCAGTTTCCACGTGCTGTTCCCGGCCTTCACCATCGGCCTGTCGAGCTGGCTGGCGTTCCTGGAGTGGCGCTGGCTGCGCACCCGCGACACGGTGTGGCGCGATCTGTACTTCTTCTGGCTGAAGATCTTCGCCGTGTCCTTCGGGATGGGTGTGGTCAGCGGCATCGTGATGAGCTTCCAGTTCGGCACCAACTGGGCGGTGCTCAGCGAACGTGCCGGCAACATCCTCGGGCCGCTGCTCAGCTACGAAGTCCTGACCGCGTTCTTCCTGGAAGCCTCGTTCCTGGGGGTGATGCTGTTCGGCTGGCACAAGGTGCCGGAGAAGCTGCACTTCCTGGCCACCTGCCTGGTCGCCATCGGCACACTGATCTCCACGTTCTGGATCCTGTCCGCCAACAGCTGGCTGCAGACGCCGGCCGGCTATGCGGTGGTCGAAGGCGTGTTCCATCCGGCCAACTGGCGCGAGGTGATCGTCAACCCGTCGTTCCCGTACCGGCTCACGCACATGGTGCTGGCCGCATTCATCACCACCTGTTTCGTGATCGGCGGGGTCAGCGGCTGGTACCTGCGCCGCGGCGAGCACCTGGATGCAGCCGGGCGCATGCTCAAGCTGGCGGTGGCGTTCGCCGCGATCGCGCTGCCGTTGCAGATCGCCGCCGGCGATGCGCATGGCCTGAACACGCTCGAGCACCAGCCGATCAAGGTGGCGGCGATGGAGGGGCACTGGCACGGCGAGGCGAAGGGGCAGGGCGTGCCGCTGGTGGTGTTCGCGGTCCCCAACGAAGCCGCCGAGCGCAACGATTACGAGGTGACCATCCCGCGCCTGGGCAGCGTGATCCTCACCCACACGCTGGATGGCGAGATCACCCCGCTGACCGCGGTGCCGCGGGACGAGCGGCCGCCGGTGAAGCCGGTGTTCTACGCGTTCCGGGTGATGGTCGGGCTGGGCATGGCGATGCTGCTGCTGGCGCTGGTGTCGCTGTTCTTCTGGTGGCGCGGCACGCTGCTGCGCCGGCGCGCGCTACACCTGGCGTGGAACGCGATGCTGCCGGCCGGGTTCGTGGCGCTGGTCGCCGGCTGGTTCGTCACCGAGATCGGGCGCCAGCCCTACGTGATCTATGGCCTGCTGCATACGCGCGATGCGGTGAGTCCGACGCTCAGCCCGGCGATGGTGTGGATCTCGCTGAGCGTGTACGTGCTCGCCTACGCGCTGGTGTTCGGTTTCGGCAGTTGGTACATCCTGCGCATGCTGCGCCACGGGCCGCTGCCGCACGAGCCGGCGCCGCGCATGCAGGAAGGCGACAAGACCCCGGCGCGGCCGCTGTCGGCGGCCGACGACGACATCGAGGAGACCCGCTGATGGACATGGCGACCGTATTGCCGGTGATCTGGTTCGGCGTGATCGGCTTCGGCGTGCTGATGTACGTGCTGCTGGACGGCTTCGTACTCGGCCTCGGCATCCTGGCGCCGTTCGCCGAGGACGAGGACCAGCTCGACCTGATGATGAATACCGCCGCGCCGATCTGGGACGGCAACGAGACCTGGCTGGTGCTCGGTGGCGCCGGCCTGCTGGCGGCCTTCCCCAAGGCCTACGCGATCGTGCTGTCGGCGCTGTACCTGCCGGTGCTGCTGATGCTGATCGCGCTGGTGTTCCGCGGCGTGGCCTTCGAGTTCCGCTTCAAGGCGCGCAGTTCCAAGTATCTTTGGGGCTGGGCGTTCGCGCTGGGCTCGCTGTGCGCGGCGTTCTGGCAGGGGGTGATCCTGGGCGCGCTGGTGGAAGGCATGCCGCTGCAGGACGGCAAGTACCTGGGCGGGGTGCTGGGCTGGTTCAGCCCGTTCTCGATGCTCACCGGCGCGGCGGTGGTGTTCGGCTACGCGCTGCTCGGCGGCAGCTGGCTGATCCTCAAGACCGAGGGCGCGATGCAGCGCATCGCCCGCACCCTGACCCGGCCGCTGGTACTGGTGGTGGTGGTGTTCATGGGCCTGGTCAGCGCCTGGCTGCCGTTCCTGGACTCGCGGATCATGGCGCGCTGGTTCCACGACGGGAATTTCTGGTGGCTGTCGCCGGTGCCGCTGCTGGTGCTGGTCAACGCGTTGGCGCTGTGGCGGGCGGCGATGGCGCAGGGCCGCGATGCGCGTCCGTTCGTGCTGACCCTGTGCTTCTTCGTGCTCGGTTTCTTCGGCCTGGTGCTGGGCATCTGGCCGAACATCGTGCCGCCCGGGCTGACCATCTGGGAAGCGGCCTCGCCGCCGTCCTCGCAGGGGTTCGTGCTGGCCGGGCTGGCGGTGCTGCTGCCGGTGATCCTGGGCTACACCGCGTGGTCGTACCGGGTGTTCCGCGGCAAGATCACCGCCGACACCGGCTACCACCACTGACGGCGGCCGCCGCGGCAGGCCGGCTTGCCAGCGGCGGCGGTGGCGGCCAAGCTACCGGCTCCCGCGCCGTGCGGGTCATCGCCCGCCCGAGCCGCCGCCCCGCATGTCCGCCGTTTCTTCCGAGATTCCCGCCGCGCCCCTGTTGCATCCGCTCGCCGTCGGCGACGCGCGGCGCCCGCTGGCCTTCGCCAACGGCGAACACATCGACCTGGCCACCTTCCTCGGCCACGTGCGCGGCCTGGCCGCGGTGCTGCCGGCCGGCCGGCACGCGCTGAACCTGTGCGAGGACCGCTACCGCTTCATGGTCGCGTTCTGCGCGGTGGCGCTGCGCGGGCAGACCTCGTTGCTGCCGTCCTCGCGCGCGCCGGCGGTGGTGGCCGAGGTGCAGCGCAGCCATGCCGATTGCTATTGCCTGGGCGACCTGGCGCTGGCCGAGCCGCCGCCGCGCTACTGGCAGTTGCCGGACGTGTTGCCGTCGCTGGACGGGCCGATGCCGCAGCTGGCCGACGACGCGCTGGTGGCGATCGGCTTCACCTCCGGCAGCACCGGCGCGCCCAAGCCCAATCCCAAGACCTGGGGCAGCTTCCTCACCAGCACCCGCCAGGACTTGCTGGCGCTGGTCGGGCTGTGGCCGGACACGGCGGTGCCGCAGGTGGTGGCGACGGTGCCGCCGCAGCACATGTACGGCATGGAGCTGTCGATCCTGCTGCCGCTGGTGACGCCGCTGGCGGTGCACGCCGGTCGGCCGTTCTTTCCCGAGGACGTGGCGCGCGCGCTGGCGCAGCTGCCGGCGCCGCGGTTGCTGGTGACCACGCCGGTGCATCTGCGCGCGCTGGTCGAATCCGGCGTCGCCCTGCCGCCGCTGGCCGGCATCGTCTCGGCCACCGCGCCGCTGGCGCAGGAACTGGCCGCCGCTGCCGAGGCGCGCTTCGGCGGGCAGGTGCGCGAGATGTTCGGCTCGACCGAGACCTGCGTGTTCGCCAGCCGCCGTACTGCCTGTGAAGCGCCGTGGACGCCGCTGCCGGGCGTGCGCGTGGCGCCGCAGCCGGACGGCACCCTGGTGCACGCGCCGCACCTGCCGCAGCCGGTGCTGCTGGCCGACCTGATGGAAGTGGATGCCGACGGTCGTTTCCAGGTGCGCGGGCGCCAGGCCGACCTGCTGGAGATCGCCGGCAAGCGCGCCTCGCTGGCCGACCTCACCCGGCGCCTGCTGGCCCTGCCGGGCGTGGTCGACGGCGCGATGCTGCAACTGGATCCGGAGCCGGGCCAGGCGGTGGGCCGCATCGCCGCGGTGGTGGTGGCACCGACCCTGGACGAGGCCACGATCCTCGCCGCGCTGCGCCGCGAACTGGATCCGGTGTTCCTGCCGCGCCGCCTGCGCCTGCTCGACGCCCTGCCGCGCAACGAGACCGGCAAGCTGCCGCGCGATCGCCTGCTGGCGTTGCTGGCGGCACGCGAGGACTGACGGGGCGGTCGAATCGCACCGGGATCGGGATCAAGCCGGCTTGGCAAGCGGTCAATCGACCGCTGCTGGTGAAACGCCGAGCCTGCATCGCTGCAGATGGTTCAGTGGGCGGCTTGCTGTGGGGCCTGCCGGTGTTCGTATACTGCGCTCATCGCTTCGCGCCGCAAGGATGTGCCGCATGCCCCATCGGGCTTCTCTCGTCCTGATCGCCTCGCTGCTGTGCGGGGCCTGCACCCATGCGCCCGCGCGGACGCCTGCCGTTGCGCCTCCTGCCAAGGAATCTCCCGCCATGACCTCGTCCCCCTCGTCCGGCGCCGCCGATCAGGCCGCCGCGCCCGTGTCGCCCAAGCTGAGCGCCGAGCAGATGCTCAGCCGATTGCTGACCTTGCTCCGGACCAGCAGGAGCGTGGCCGACTTCACGCCGGAGCGCTTGCGCGAGGTGATGGGGGTGGCGGTGGAGCGTGGGGAGAACGGCGTCGAACGTTATGGATTTGGCGAGCAGGTAAGCCCGGAGTGGGCTCATGGCTTTGAGGTCGATATGCGTGCCGTTCCTCCCCGTTTGGACTTCGGATTCAATCCGGTTGTCTCAGGCGCTTCGCCGCAAATGGGGGATATCTGCCAACTCGACTTCGATCAATTCACTCGTCAGTTGGAAGAAATGGGATTTGCCCGGCAGCGTAATTTCGATTCGCCTCCGCAGCCGGCACCAGGACAGCCGAACCTGCTGAATGGTCGGCTTCTGTACGACTCTTTTGATCGTCCGGGAATGCATGTGGAGGTCTATCCCGAAGGTGAGCATGTGTGGACATCGGACACAGGCAGCGGTCGTTCCTGCGTCAGGACGATCGTTGTCACTTGATCGCAGGAGAGCATCATGGCGGGGCTCAGTCCACAAGCTGAAACTGTCATTTCGGCATTTTCTACCCAACCTGGCGTCACTCGAGAGCAAGCGGATAATTTGCGGGCGATCGTCAATGCTTCTCCCGCATTGGTAGATCAGTTCAACACGGCAGTTGAGCGACAGTGCCTCAAGCAGATCGTGCCATTGACCAATCCGAATGCTGGCGGTGAGTACGAGCCTCAGACGCAGTCCATGCGGATCCCCTTGGCGCGACTTACTGCGCTGCCTGGAGGCAGGTTGCCCGCTGCCGGTGAGCTGACATTCGTGTTGGGCCACGAGCTGCAACACGGTTTCAATGCCGCTGACACTGCGCAAGCGCGCGAAGCTTTCCATGACGCGGTGAAGCACATTGCGCGGCACCAGTCAGAGCCTCGCGACTATACCGAGCCTCTCAATACCTTACTGTCTCAGCATCGGCGCGATGAGGCTGGAGCAGAAATTGCGGGATGGAACGCTGTCGTAAGCAAGGTGAAAGCAGTCAATCCCCATCCATCGCTTCAAGACATCTATCGCGAGCAGCCAGGGCGCATGGCTGACTTTATTGAGGTCAAGAGTGGGCCGCGTGGTTTGTCCTATGAGCTGAAGCAGAACTTGAGCATCAATAGCGATCTGACGCTGAGTTCAACCCCAGGCAATCTGGAGGCAATGGGGCAGAACTACTTCGATAAGCTGCCTAGAAGCCCGGGTGGCCTGGGCGCGCTCGGAAACTCCGACTATCCCAACTACTACGCAGCCAATGCGATCTCGTTCATCGCACAGGCGGAGCGAGCAAGCCATCCTCCCCAACCCGGCAACGACCCCCCGCAGATCGCGCTGAACCTGTCGCGGCTGCATCTGCGCGAGTCGCTGCTGGAAGAGAACGGGCTGGATCTGGGCAGGGATCGGCGTCCTCTGCCGTACTTCGACACCAGCGCCCAGCCGCCGGTTTCGGGACTGCTGCAGCATACCGCCGACACCCATCGGCACGTGTCGCCCCTGGCCAACGGGTTACCCGAACCTTCGACGCTTCCCGCGCACGGCACGGAGGCGCACCGGAGCGATGATCCGTCGCTGCCGGGGCATCCGGATCACGCGTTGCTGGAACAGATCCGCGCAGGCATGCGCAGGGTCGACGCAGACCTGGGCAAGGCCTACGACCACGACAGCGAACGGCTCAGCCGCAGCCTGCTGGCGGCCTGCAAGGACAACCGCGACATGTATCCGGGCACGGCCGGCTATTCGTTGTCGGGCAATGCGCTGGAGCGGGTCGACCACGTGGTGTTGGGGAAGACCGGGAACCTGATCGCCGTGCAGGGCGCACTGGAGGACCCGGCGATGAAGCGCGCGGTCGTTCCGGTGGAGCAGGCGTTGGCCACGCCGGTGGAGCAGTCGGACCAGAAACTGGCGCTGGCCAATCAGGCGCTGGGGCAGGAGCAGCAGCGCACCACACAGCCGGAATTGGACTGTCACCTGACCGCGCCGACGCGTTAGTGCATGTCGCCACTGCGTGGCCGGCGAGGTGGGATGGTCGGAAGGCAGCGGCGCGAAACATCGACGCATACGCGCTTGCTGCGGTGCGCTCTGCCACGTCCGGCGTCCAACGTGATTTGCGCCGGGCAAGCAGCGACACGGCATCCGTCCCGCACAGACCGCACTTGGGCGCAAGTCCAGGGACAGCGCGTCGCGCGGGCGGAACCGGCGCGGCAGCGGCGGTGCCGGTACCCGCTCAGGAAAGCGCGGCGGCGACCTGCGCGAACAGGTGCGGCAGATCCACCGGCATGCGGGTGTCCACGTCGATCACCGTCCCCAGGCCGATCGGACCGGGATAGTCGGCAAGCAGGTCGGGCGGCAGTTCCCGCAGGGGGTGCGCCGCATGCTGCGTGCCCGTCGCGGCGCGCGCGCGGAAGCGGCGCAGGGTCTCGTCATGGCCGCAGTGGCAATGGACTTCCACCAGCCTCGCCTCCAGTGCGGCGATCCTGCCGCGCTCGTAGTCGCTGCGGGGCCGGAAGTTGGCTTCCAGCACCGCGTGCGGACTGCGCTGTGCCAGCGACCAGAGGATCTCCATCGCGGCGCCGCCGAGACGGCGCGACGCGGCGAGATCGCCGCCGCCATCGCCGAGGGCGTCGGTCAGCGTCTCCTTGATGAAATCCTTGCAGAACAGCGGAAAGCCCAGGTGCGCGGCCAGCGGGACCGCCAGCGTGGTCTTGCCGGCGCCGGGGGCGCCGGACACCAGGACGATCTTGCGTCGCCGTTCAACCATGGACGCCGTCGATCTCCACCGCCAGTTCGTCGCGGCAGATCACCGCGTGCAGCAGCAGGCGCGGCACGCGCTCGCCGAAGCGGGCGTCGAGGGCGTCGGCGACCAGCGGCAGGTCGCCGGGTTCGCGCACGTAGACCTTCAGGCGGGTGCCGTCGCCGAACTGCGGCGGCAGGTCCGGGGCGTGTTCGCGCGCGGCCGCCAGCAGGGCGTCGAAGTTGGCGAAGGTTTCCTCCAACTGCGCCAGCAACTGGCCCTGGTGCATGGAGGCGTGGCCGACCACGCTGGCGGTGCCCGACAGCAGCAGCGGCATGTCGCTGCCGGCCGGCGGCAGCATGGCGCGGGCGAAGCTGGGCGGCTGCGGGCCGTACTGGCGCGGGTAGCGGTAGGCGCTGACCTGGCGCGGGTTCTCCAGTGGGGTGCCGGCCTGCGCGGCGGCCAGCCAGTAGATCTGCATCACCCGTGCGTCGTCGCAGCGGCCGACCGCGGTCGCCGCCGGCAACTGGGTGGCGTCGAAATCGCCCAGCCCGCGTGCGCGGCCGACGCAGAAGCGCCGGTAGCGCTCGCGGTCGCCGCTGCCCAGGGTGATCGCGTCCAGATAGTTCCAGATCCGCAGCAGGCGCGGAGTGGCGCTGCCGGCGACGAAGGCGCTGAGCTGGGCGTAGGCAAGCGCGGCGGCTTCCTCGATGTCCAGGTCGACCTGGCGCTCGTCGATCTCGATGACGCCGAACTGCAGGCGACCGTCGCTGGCCCAGGCGATGGCGCCGTCGCGGCCGCTGTGCACCGGCGCGTCGGTACGCCACACCTCGAGCATGCGCGGGCCGTGCGGCTGCAGCGGCACGCGCAGGTAGCGCGGGTCCTCGTGGTAGGGCGCGGTCTCGCCGAAGCCGAACACCGCCAGCACGCGGTCCTCGGCCAGCCACTGGCTGGGGTCGGTTTCGGCGACGTAGTCCACCTGCAACTGCGGATGGCCCTGCGTGTGGTGCGGAAACTGCAGGTGCGGGCGGCTCATGGTGTATCTCCGTGCAAGGTGTCGCCGTGGAACTGTTCGCGGGCCTGGCGGCGGCGGTGGCGCCAGGCGCGCCAGGCCCGCGGCAGCATCGCCACCGCGGACAGCGCATAGATGGCGCGGAACACGCGCAGGCGGCGCAGCACCGCACGGTTGTCGAAGACGTCGCCGGCGAGCATCGCCACCACCGCCTGTTCCACCTGCAGCACGTTGCGCGGCTGCGCGAACAGCTCGCGCATGGTCGGCGAGGTGAAGCGGTAGATGAACCACTTGAACTCGTCCAGGCCGCCGCGCAGGTGCCGCTCCAGGCGCCGCTGCAGCCGCGCCTCGCTGGCCGGGTCGCGCAGCGCCGCGTCGACCACGGACGCGCCGCGCTCGGCGCTGTGCATGGCCAGGTACACGCCGGAGGAGAACATCGGGTCGACGAAGGCGTAGGCGTCGCCGAGCATCAGCCAGCGCGGCCCGCTCATGCGCGTGCATTCGTAGGCGTAGTTGCCGGTGGCGTGCACGGGCGCAACGCGCTGCGCGCCGGCCATGCGCGCCACCACGTCCGGATTCAGCGCCAGCGTGCGCAGCAGGAACGTCTCGCTGTCGCAGCCCTTGCGGGTCTTCATGTACTCCGGGTCGCACACCGCGCCCACGCTCATCACGTCGTCGGGCAGCGGGATCAGCCACATCCAGCCGTGCGCGTGGCGATAGATGCTGATGTTGCCGGCGTCCTCGCCGGGGCGCCGCGCCACGCCGCGGAAATGGCTGAACAGCGCAGCCGACTGGTGCCGCGGGTTGGCGCGCTTGAGCTTGAGCGTGTTGCCGAGGAAGGTGTCGCGGCCGCTGGCGTCGATCAGGTAGCGCGGCCGGTAGTGGCGCACGCCGTCGGCGCCGCGCGCCTGCACCGTCGGCGTCTCGCCGTCCAGCTGCACCGCCTCGACGCGCACGCCCTCGTGCACGTCGGCGCCGACCGCACGCGCGTGTGCGAACAGCACCCGGTCGAAGTCGGCGCGCGGCACCTGCAGCGCGAAGTCGGACTGCGCGCCCAGCGCATGCGCGAAACGGAAGGTGTTGTAGCCGCCGGCATCGTTGGGGAAATCGGCGCCGAGCTTGAGCACGCCGATCGCCCGCACCTGGTCGAGCACGCCCAGCCGCTGCAGGATCGGCATGTTCATCGGCAGCAGCGATTCGCCGATGTGGAAGCGCGGATGGTGGTCCTTTTCCAGCACCGTCACCCGCCAGCCGCGTTGCGCCAGCACGATCGCCGCCGCGCAGCCGGCCGGCCCCCCGCCGATCACCAGCACGTCGGGCGTGTCTGCCGCGGCGTCGCGTGCGGTGGGGGGAGGGGAAGCAACAGCGGCGGACGTCATCCTGAGGGAACCTGCGGGCGCAACGGCGGGGCGAAACGGCATGATAGCGTGCCGTTCGCGGGCCGATGGTTGCGCCGCAGCGCCCGATGCACCATCTTGTCGCACCCGTCCTTTCGCCTGGAAGCCCCTGGATGTCTTCGCAAACCGCCGCCGAACGTGAACTGGCCGAGCTGCTGGTCGAGAGCCTGAACCTGGAAGACGTCCAGCCCGGCGACATCGATCCGGAGGCGCCGCTGTTCAATACCGGCCTGGGGCTGGACTCGATCGACGCCCTGGAACTGGCGCTGGCGATCAGCAAGCGCTACGGCTTCCAGCTGCGCTCGGACAACGACGAGAACCGCCGCATCTTCGCCTCGCTGCGCGCGCTGTCGGCGCATGTCGAAGCCAACAAGACCAGCTGAGCCGGCCGACGCCGCGCCCTGGGCGCTGGCCCTGGGCGTGCTGCTGGCGCTGGCCTACTCGCCACTGGCGCACTGGGCCAATGCCGCGCACCGCCCGGACCTGGCGGTGCTGGCCGGCGCGGCGCTGGTGCTGATGGTGCTGGTGGAGCCGATGGCGCGCTGGCGGCCCTGGGCCTGGGCGCTGGCGATCGCCGCGACCGCGGCGCTGGTGCCGCTGTGGCGCTCGCCGCACGCCCTGCTGCTGCTGGCCGCACCGCCGGTGCTGTTCACCGCCTGGGTGGCCTGGTTCTTCGGGCGCAGCCTGCAGCGCGGGCGCACGCCGCTGATCACCCGCATCGTCGAGGCCCTGTACCGGCAGGCCGGCATGCCGATCACCCCGGACCAACTGCGCTACACCCGCCGCCTGACCCTGGCCTGGACCCTGCTGCTGGTCGGGCTGACCCTGCTCAACCTGCTGCTGGCGCTGTGCGCCCAGCCCAGCGGGGTGCTGGCGCAACTGGGCCTGGCCTCGCCGCTGCCGATCAGCGATGCGCGCGCCTCGCTGTTCGCCAATCTGCTGGGCTACGGGGTCATCGGCGGCTTCTTCGTCGGCGAGTACCTGCTGCGCGGGCGCTGGTTTCCGCAGCGTCCCTACCGTAATCTGCCCGACTTCCTGCACCGGCTGGCGCGGCTGGGGCCGGTTTTTTGGCGCGATCTGTTGCGCTGACGCGCGAAGTGCAGGGGACGCAAGGGTCGTGCAGATCATCAAGGAAAACAGCAAGTTGCCGCAGGCTGGGATGCCTTCGCGCATGGCCTGGGCCGTGTGGAACGCCCTGCAACTGGTATTCACCCTGGCGCACACCGCGCTGGGCATCGTCGTCGCACTGGTGCTGCTGCGGCTGACCGGGCCGCGCTTGCCGCTGCGCATGGGCGCGCGGTTCTGGGCGCCGGTGCTGCTGTTCGGCGCCGGGGCGCGGCTGCAGGTGGAGGGCCGCGAGCGGGTGGACTGGTCGCGCAACCACCTGTTCGTCAGCAACCACCAGTCGATCATCGACATCTGCGCGCTGTTCATGGCGCTGCCGGTGCCGCTGCGCTTCCTGCTCAAGGACGAGATGCTGAAGGTGCCGTTCGTGAACTGGTATGCGCGCGCGACCGGCATGCTGTTCCTGGACCGCGACAGCCGCCGCGCCGGGGCGATGATGCGGCGCGAGGCGGCGGCGCTGCTGCGCCGTGGCCAGGACCTGTGCCTGTTCCCGGAAGGCACCCGCAGCCGCAGCGGCGCACTGGCCGAGTTCAAGGCCGGGCTGCTGCAGGCCGCGATCGACGCCGGGGTGGACGTGGTGCCGGTGGCGCTGGACGGGGCGGGCAAGGTGCTGCCGCCGACCAGCCTGTTCCGGGTCCGGCCCGGCGTCATCCGGGTGCGGATCGGCACGCCGATCCGGGTGAACGGCGAGGACGGCCCGCTGAACCGCCAGGAAGTGACCCAGCGCGCGCACCAGGCCGTCCGTGCCATGCTCGAACCCAGGATATGAGTCGCCCGTATGCAATTCGTCGTACCGCATGATCATCCCAGCCTGCCCGGCCACTTCCCGGGCCGCCCGGTGGTGCCCGGCGTCGTGGTGCTGGACCACGTGCTGCAGGCCGTCGAGGCGGCGCACGGCGCGCGCGCGCCGCTGCGCCTGCCGCAGGTGAAGTTCGTGCAACCGCTGTTTCCCGGCCAGCCGGCGCGGGTGGAACTGGACGGCGCCGCGCCGCGCTGGCGCTTCCGCGTGCTGCGCGGCGAGGACCTGCTGGTCAGCGGCGAGCTGAACGCCGAGGCGGCGCCGTGAGCGCCGGCTGGAAGCACCGCCCGGAAGGCGGCGGCCATTTCGCCCTGTGGCTGATCCGCAGCATCGCCCGTTACGGCGGCCGCGCCGTCGGCCGCCTGCTGCTGTACCCGATCACCCTGTACTTCCTGCTGGTGCGCGGCCCGGAGCGGCGCGATTCGCGGCATTACCTGAGCCGCGTGTTCGACCGCCCGGCCACGCTGCTGGAGGTGGCCCGGCACATCCACACCTTCGCCTCGACCATCCTCGACCGGGTGTTCATGCTGTGCGGGCAGATGCACCGGTTCCGGGTGCAGATCCGCGGCCTGGACCAGTTGCACACGCAGATGGACCGCGGCCGCGGCGTGCTGATCTTCGGCTCGCACCTGGGCAGCTTCGACGCGCTGCGGGTACTGGCCACCGAGCGCCCGGACGTGCAGGTCAAGGTGGTGCTGGACAAGGCGCACAACCCGGCGATGACCGAACTGCTGGGCGCGCTGAACCCGCAACTGGCCGCCAACATCATCGACGCCGGCATGGACAGCACCTCCATCGTCATGGCGATCAAGCAGGCCACCGACGAGGGCGCGCTGGTCGCGCTGCTGGTGGACCGGCCGCGCCCGGAGGATCCGGCGCTGCCGGCCGCGTTCATCGGCCAGGGCGCCATGTTCCCGACCTCGCCGTGGCTGATCGCCGCCGCGCTCAAGGTGCCGGTGGTGCTGGCGTTCGGGCTGTACCGCGGCGGCAACCGCTACGAGCTGGTGTTCGAGACCTTCAGCGAAGGCCTGGACCTGCCGCGCCGGCAGCGTGCCCCGGTGCTGGCCGCGCTCATCCGCGATTACGCCGCCAGGCTGGAGCATTACACCCGCTCCGCGCCCTACAACTGGTTCAACTTCTACGACTTCTGGAACAACCGCCATGCCGATGCGCCGCACCTTGCCGTGGATGCTGATACTGCTGTGCAGCGCCGCACCGCTGAGCGCCGCATCGCCTGAGGCGCCGGATGCCGACTGGATCCTGCAGAAGCTGGCGCGGCCGGCGCCGGTCAGCACCGCCTTCGTCGAACTGCGCGGCTCGGCGCTGCTGAAGACGCCGTTGCGGGTGCAGGGCGAGTACCGCCGCCCGGACGCGCAGACGCTGGTGCGCGAGGTCACCG
This sequence comes from Xanthomonas sp. LMG 12459, assembly GCF_009192905.1. Classification (NCBI taxonomy): domain Bacteria; kingdom Pseudomonadati; phylum Pseudomonadota; class Gammaproteobacteria; order Lysobacterales; family Lysobacteraceae; genus Xanthomonas; species Xanthomonas sp. LMG 12459. The sequence goes on along the minus strand of NZ_NSGT01000033.1, from coordinate 14,515 downwards.
CGCCGTACCACGAGACCACCACCCTGCGCGGCAGTGAAGCCACGCTGGAGCGCGACGGCAAGCCGCCGCGGCGCTTCTCGCTGACGCGCGTGCCAGAACTGGCCGGCCTGCAAAGTGGCTTCGGCGCGCTGCTGTCCGGCGACCGTGCGCTGCTGCAGCAGCAGTACACCATCAGCAGCTCCGGCACCCGCGAGCGCTGGCAGCTGCAGCTGCAGCCCAAGGACCCGGCCGTGGCCGCGCACGTGCGCAGCCTGCGCCTGTACGGCCGTGGCGCCGAACTGCGCTGCATCGAGACCACCCCGGCCAAGGGCGACGTCCAGCGCACCCTACTGGCCGGTGCCGCGCAGGCCGCCGGCGCCCTCGCCGACGGCGCTGCGCTGACCGCGCTGTGCCACGGCGACGCGGCGTGATCCTCGCACGAGGCGCCCGCCGGCAGCATGCTGCCGGCCCGACGGCTGCGCGTGCGGTGGCTGATCGCGCGGTGCAGGCAGGCCTGAGGACGCGGCGATGAAGCGTCCCCTGAGTTCGAAGATGCGCATCTCGCTGGCGCTGCTGTGGCTGGCGCTGCTGACCGTGGCCGGGATCTGGCTGGGCAATGCGCTGCAGGTGTCGGGCGATCTTCGTAAATTCATGCCGGAAGCCCGCACTCCCGCTCAGAAACTCCTGCTCGACGAACTCGGCGAAGGCCCTGGCTCGCGGCTGCTGCTGATGTCGCTGTCCGGGGCCGATCCGGCCACGCTGGCCAAGCAATCGCAGGCGCTGCATACCGAACTGGCCGCGCAGCACGACGTGTTCGAACTGGTCGCCAACGGTGCCGACGCCGGCCTGGACGCAATCCCGCCGCGCCTGCTGCCGTACCGCTACCTGCTCAGCGACAGCTTCGACGCCAAATCGCTGGATGCGCCGACCCTGCGCGATGCGCTGCAGGCGCGGCTGCAGGACCTGGGCTCGCCGGCGGCGGCGATGGTGGAGCCGCTGCTGCCGCGCGATCCCACCCTGGAAGTGCTGCACCTGGCCGAGAGCCTGCAGCCGGCCGGCGGCCCGCAGCAGCGCGACGGGGTGTGGTTCGACCGCGCCGGCAAGGACGCGCTGCTGGTCGCGCAGACCCGCGCCGCCGGCTTCGACCCCACCGGCCAGCAGCGCGCGGTGGATGCGATCCATGCCGCCTTCGCCAAGGTCAGCGCCGGCACCGGCAGCACGCTGACCCTGACCGGCCCCGGCGCGTTCTCGGTGGAGATCGGCGGGCGCACCCAGAATGAGGCGCAGTGGATCGGCACCCTGGATACGGTGGGGCTGATCGTGCTGCTGCTGGTGGCCTACCGCAGCTGGAAGATCCCGGTGCTGGGCGTGCTGCCGCTGGCCAGCGCCGGCCTGGCCGGGCTGGGCGCGGTGGCGCTGCTGTTCGACGGCGTGCATGGCATCACCGTGGCGTTCGGTTTCACCCTGATCGGCGTGGTCCAGGACTACCCGATCCATCTGTTCAGCCATCAGCGCCCGGGCCTGGATCCACGCGAGAACGCGCGCCATCTCTGGCCGACCCTGGCCACCGGCGTGGTCTCCACCTGCATCGCCTACGTCACCTTCCTGTTCTCCGGCGTGGACGGCCTGCGCCAGTTGGCGGTGTTCACCATCGCCGGCCTGCTGGTGGCGGCGCTGACCACGCGCCTGCTGCTGCCGGCGCTGATCGATCCCTCGCCGCGGGACCATGCCGATTCGCCGATGCTGGAGCGGCTGTGGCGCGGCATCGCGCGGCTGCCGCGGCCGCGCTGGTCGCTGCTGCCGCTGGCCCTGCTGGCGGCCGCGGTGATCGTGTTCGCGCCGGGGCCGTTCTGGCAGAACGACCTGTCCAAGCTGACCCCGGTGCCGGCCGACGGCCTGGCCCGCGACGCGCACCTGCGCCAGGAACTGGGTGCGCCCGACGTGCGCTACGTGCTGGCGCTGCCGGCGGCTTCCGCCGAGGCCGCGCTGGCCGCGTCCGAACGCCTGCGCCCGCGCCTGGATGCGCTGGTGGCGCAGGGCGAGCTGGCCGGCTACGACATGGCCGCGCGCTACCTGCCCAGCGCCGCCACACAGCGCCGGCGCCAGGCCGCCTTGCCCGATCCGGCACAGGCGCAGGCGATCACCGCCGCCGCGGTCGCCGCCACCCCGTTCCGCGCCGACGCCTTCGCGCCGTTCCTGGCCGACCTGCAGGCCGCACGCAGTGCGCCGCTGCTGACCGCGCGCGATCTGCACGGCACGCCGCTGGCGACCCCCGTCGGCGGCCTGCTGCTGGAGCGCGCGGACCGCACCACCGCGCTGGTGTCGCTGACCGGGCTGCGCGATCCGGCGCAGCTGGCGCGGGCGGTGCAGGGCAGCGGCGCGCAACTGCTGGACCTGAAGGACGCCTCCGAGTCGCTGGTCGCCGCCTACCGCGGCCGCGTGCTCGCCGCGCTGGGTGTGGCCGCGGTGCTGCTGGCGCTGACCGTGGCGATCGCCTTGCGCACGCCGCGACGGATCGCACGCGTGCTGCTGCCGATGGCGCTGACCACGCTGCTGATCCTGGCGATCCTGCGCGGCTGCGGGGTCGAACTGAACCTGTTCCACCTGATCGCGCTGATCCTGGCCGCCGGCCTGGGCCTGGACTACGCGCTGTTCTTCGACCACGCCGGCGACGACCGCGCCGACCAGTTGCGCACCCTGCATGCGCTGATCGTGTGCAGCCTGATGACCCTGCTGGTGTTCGCGCTGCTGGCCGCCTCCAGCATCCCGGTGCTGCGCGCGATCGGCAGCACCGTGGCGCTGGGCGTGCTGTTCAATTTCGTGCTGGCGCTGCTGATTTCGCGCGAGACCGCCAGCGAGGCCCGGGAGAGCCGCCATGCCCACTGAACCCTTGCACGGACGCGACGCCATCGCCGCCCTGGTCCCGCACCAGGGCCTGATGTGCCTGTGGGAAGAGGTGGTGGCCTGGGACGCGCAGCGCGTGGTGTTGCGCAGCGTCGCGCATCGCCAGGCCGCGCATCCGCTCCGCAGTGGCGATCGGCTGCGCGCGCTGCACCTGTGCGAGTACGGTGCGCAGGCGATGGCGGTGCACGGTGGCCTGCTCGGTCGCGCCGCGGGCACGCCGGTGCGGCCGGGCATGCTGGTGGCGCTGCGCGGGGTGCAGTTGCACGTCGCCGAACTGCAGGATCTGCCGGGTCCGATCGAAGGCGAGGCCGAGGTGCTGCTGCAGGCCGAGGACAGCCAGCAGTACGCCTTCCGCATCAGCCATGCCGGGCAGTTGCTGGCCGAGGGCCGTGCGACGGTGATGCTGGGCGCGGCGTGACCGCGTAGGCAACGACGGCGCTGCAGGCGCGGCTCGCCGAGTATCCAGGCTTGGAAAGCGTCGGGACTGAAGTCCCTCCCACAGTGCACCCAGGCAACGCACAGGCACATTCCTGCAGGTGCCGTTTCGCGGTGTCGTGGGTCATCGATCGCGATAGGTTTCCACGATAACGTCCGCCCGCGGCTGCTGCGGCGTCGGACGGGGTGCCCGCGGTGCGCGACGAGTCGTTAGGATGGCGGCCCTGTCCCTCCGCCCAAGGAACCACGATGTCCCAGCCTGCTTCCCCGCGCCGCGCCCTGGTCACCGGCGGCAGCGGCGATCTCGGTGGCGCGATCTGCCGTGCCCTGGCCGCGCAGGGCCTGCACGTGATCGTGCACGCCAATGCCAACGTCGCGCGCGCCGCCGCGGTGGTGGAGGCGATCGTCGCCGCCGGCGGCAGCGCCGAGGCGGTGGCGTTCGACGTGGCCGATGCGCAGGCCAGCGCGCAGGCGCTGGCGACGCTGCTGGAGGCCGGCCCGATCCAGGTGCTGGTCAACAACGCCGGCATCCACGACGACGCGCCGATGGCGGGCATGAGCGCGGCGCAATGGCACAAGGTCATCGACGTTTCGCTGCACGGCTTCTTCCACGTCACCCAGCCGCTGCTGCTGCCGATGGCGCGCACGCGCTGGGGCCGCATCGTCAGCGTGTCCTCGGTGTCGGCGGTGCTGGGCAACCGCGGGCAGACCAACTACGCCGCGGCCAAGGCGGCGCTGCACGGCGCCAGCATGTCGCTGGCGCGGGAAATGGCCAGCCGCGGCATCAGCGTCAACGTGGTCGCACCGGGCGTGATCCAGGGTGCGATGGCCGACAGTGCCTTCCCGCCGGAGGCGATCAAGCAGATGGTCCCGGCCGGGCGTCCCGGCAAGCCGGAGGAAGTGGCCGCGCTGGTCGCCTTCCTGTGCTCGGACGCGGCCGCCTACATCAACGGCCAGATCATCGGCATCAACGGCGGCATGGGCTGACCGCCTCGAAAACGACGCGGCCGTTGCGCCGCCATGCTGGCGGCGCAACGGCGGCCGGCGCTCAGCGGCAGACGAAGCTGGACGCCGCCTCCACGTCGCCGCCGACGTAGCGCGCCACCTGCGGATACGGGCACAGCGGACGGCTGCGCTGGCTGCTCCAGTTGGCCGGTACCTCGGCATTGGGCGCGGCGCTGCCGCTGCCGCGCGCGCTGGCGACGATCGCGTCCGGCGCCTGGCCCTGCTCGACCCAGGCCACCAGCGGGGTCAACGCGTCGAACTGGTCGGTGGCCGGCCCGCCGGCGCAATGCGCCATCGCCGGCACCGCGAACAGGCGTGCGTAGCTGGCGGCATCGGTGTCGGCGGTGCGCAGGCGGTCGTACCAGGCCGCGGTATCGGCGAAGGAGAAAATGCCGTCGCCGGTGCCGTGGTAGATCAGCAGCTTGCCGCCGCGCTTCTTCAGCGTGGTCAGCCGGGTCTCGTTCGGCGGGGTCATGTACGACCACGCGGATTCGCCAAAGGCGCCGGCCGTGGCGAAGATCTTCGGCGCGTCGCGGTCCATGTCGAACTGCAGCGCATAGCGCTTCAGATCCTGCAGCACCGCCGGATCCTCCGGCGGGGTGACGAAGCCGAAGGCCACCGAGCCGGGCACCAGGGTCAGCGAGGCGTCCTGTCGCCAGCCGGCCCAGTCGCCGCTGGCGATGCCCGGGTCGTAGGGGAAGGGCGCGTACAGCGGCGTGCCGGCGCTGTTGCGCGCGCCGGCGTGGATGGCGCCGAGCGCGCGCTTCTGCGCCGGGGTCAGGCATTGGCCGGTGCGCCCGGCGCTGCCGCAGGTGGCGACGTCGCGGTTCAGGTCGAAGCGGCGCTGGCAGGCGAGCACGTCCTGCACCATGCCGTCGCGCACGCCATCCAGCGCATCGCAGGTGGCGACGATGCGCTCGGCCACCAGGCTGCGCTCGGCCACGGTCAGGCCGCTGCGCGTGTCGCTGCCGCCGGCCAGTGCCGCCAGTTGCTGGGCCGCGGCCAGGTCCGCGATCGCCGCCTTGGGCAGATGGAACCCGGGGTCGCCGACCAGGATGCCGTCGTAGTCCTGCGCGTCGCGCGCGGCGGCGACCATGCCGTGGCGGCCGCCGTTGGAGCAGCCGCCGAAGTAGCTGTAGTCCGGCGCCTTGCCGTAGGCGATCTGCACCACGCGCTTGGCCATCGGCGTCAGCGCCTGCACCGCCTGGTAGCCGTAGTCCAGGCGCGCCTGCGGATCGCGGCCGAACAGCGGGTTCTGCGCGTTGCTGTGCCCGGCATCGGAGCTGATGACCGCAAAGCCCATGCGCAGCGGATTGTCGCGCTGGCCGCCGCCGCCGATGTCGCCGAGCGCGGGGACCACGTTGCCGTCCAGGCCGCCGTTGGCCTGGTAGAAGAAGCGCCCGTTCCATGCCGCCGGCAGGCGCATCTCGAAGCCGATCGCATAGGACTGGCCGTCGCTGCCGACGCGTTCGTGCATCAGCCCGGTGACCTGGCAGTGTGCGCCGATCGGCTGGCCGGCCACCTGCAGGGCGCTGGCCGCCACGCTGCGCACCGCGGTGAAGCGGGTACCGGGATAGGCGAGCCGGCTCGCCAGCGCGTCGCACGACTGCTGCAGTGGTGCCGGCGAGGCCGGTGCGCGCGCGGTCGTCTGCGCTTGTGCGGTGGAGGCGGCGGCGAGAGCGGCCAGCGGCAGGGCCAAGGCGAGCAGCGTGGAGCGCATGGAGTTCTCCTGGAGGACGCGCCGGGCGCGGCGGGCCTGTGTCGCGCCGGTGGCGCCGGGGCGTCAACCGCCGCGCGTGCGAAAACCCGAATGCGCGGGCGATATTCGCCCCATGTGACGCGTGCCGCGCAATTGCGCGCTCGCCTGGCGCTTCGCGGCGGGGAAGCGAAGCGCGCGTTGTTGCAGGGCGGCATGGCCCTGCGCGTGGATCAGGCGGCGTCCGCGTACCAGGCCGGCGACAGCACCGGCAGCGGCGTCGCCGCGTCGCGGCAGGCATCCAGCAGGCCGTGGTCGGCCAGCGTGGGATGCTGCTGGCGGGCGCGCGCCAGGATCTCCCCGGCCAGTTCCGCCATGCGCGCGACGTTGCCGTGCAGGCGGGCGACGAACGCGGCATCGTCCAGCCGGTCGCTCAGGGCGCGGTTGAGTTCGTGGAACCAGCCGATCAGGTACTGGTCCAGCAGGCGCCCGTCGGCCACCGCCGCGGCCTGCGCGCGGTTGGCCGCGCCCCAGTCGCGCAGCAGCGCCTGCATGCCCAGGTTGAGCGCGCTGGCCTGCTGCAGCGCCGGGCGCAGCCGGCCCAGCACGGCCAGGTCGGCGATGCGGTCGGTGCAGTACAGCGGCGCCAGCAGCGACCAGTAGTAGGTGTAGTCCCAGATCACCTTGACCGGCATCACCTGGGCATCGCCGAACAGCGGGTACTGGTCCTGGTAGAGGGTCAGGGTGTTCTCGTAGAAGGAGAAGTACAGCTGCTGGTAAAGCTCGGCATACGGCGCGATGTCGCGCCCGGCGCGCTCGCGCCCGATCAGTTCGCAGATGTAGGTGTTGCTGATGGCGATAAAGTCGCTGCCCGGGGAATAGAACGGATCCAGGAACACGCCGGCCTCGCCGGTCAGCGCCCAGCGCTGTGCCGAGAACACCTGCTTGCAGCCGTAGGAGAAGTCGCGCAGGAACAGGAAATCCTGCACCGTGTGCTCGCTGCGCTCCAGCGTGCTGGCCACCTGCGGCTGGTGCGTGCGCAGCCAGTCCATCGCCTTGGCGTGGGTGTTCATGGTCTCCAGCGGATGCATCGCGGCATCGCAGACGATGCCCAGCGAATGCGCGCCGGAGGACAGCGGGATCAGCCAGAACCAGTAGCCGGGGCCGCACATGTGGTTGGTCGAGCGCCAGCGGTCCGGCGGCGTGCAGCGCTGCAGCCAGGCGCTGTCCTGCGACCAGCCGTTGGGATCGACCAGCCCGTCCACCCGCCACCACACCGCGTTGGCCTGGTGCGCGTTGTCCTGGGCCAGGCCGAGCTTGCGCTTGAGCAGGCCGGCGCGGCCGCTGGCGTCGATCACCCAGCGCGCCTGCAGGCTGGCCTCGGCGCCGTCGCGGCTGTAGCGCACGCAGTGGTCGCCGTCGTCCTCGGCCAGGTCGACGCCGCGCACCGTGCTGCCGTCGAGGAATTCCACGCCCAGGTCACGCGCGCGCTGCCCGAGAAAATTCTCGAAGCGGCCGCGGTCGATCTGCCACGACGGGGTGGGCAGCAACTGGCTCACCCCCAGCTCGGTGCACTGGTCGATGTCGGTGCGCCGGTCGGAGAAGAAGAAGCGGAAGCCGAACTTGCGGATCTGTTCGGCATCCAGGTGCTCGCGCAGGCCCAGCACCTCGGCGAAGTAGTGCGCGCCGATCTCCACCGAGGACTCGCCGACCTTGAACGCGGCCTCGCGTACCGGGTGCGCGCGCCGTTCCAGCACGCGGATGCGCAACTGCGGGTCGCGCTGGCGCAATTGCAGCGCCAGGGTCAGTCCGGCCAGTCCGCCGCCCAGAATCGCCACATCCGCCTGCGCTGCCTTCATGTCGTCTTTTCCTTGGCGACGGCCAGGGGGGCCGTGTCGAGGGTGCCGTCGATGTCGTCGATCAGCACCGGATTGGCGCGGGTGCGCCGGTACTCGCGCACCACGTGCCCATAGGTCCACACCTGCACGATCACGTGCGAGGTGATCTTCCACAGATCGCGCACCAGCCGGAAGTGGCTCTTGCGGAACGTGCCCGGGGTCTGGTTGGCGTAGCGGGTCTCGATCGGCACCGCCACCACCCGCGCGCCGGCCTGGCGCGCCGCGGAGATCAGCAGTTGCGCCTCGAACACGAAGCCCTCGCCGGGCACGTCGGGCAGGGTGTAGACCGACTGCGGGTACAGGCGCTGGCCGCTCTGGCTGTCGACCAGGCGGAAGCCGCAGCCCCAGGCGATGCCCCAGTCGCCGAAATCGTTGCCGATGCGGCGGATCGGCGGCTGGCTGGCGCGCTTGCGCAGGCGCGCGCCCACGATCACGCAGCCGGGATGGCGGTTGGCCGCGGCCAGCAGCCGCGGGAAGTCGGCGGCGCTGTGCTGGCCGTCGCCGTCCATGGTCATCACCGCGCGCGCGCCCTGGCGCTGCGCCTCGGCGAAGCCGCTGCGCAGCGCCGCGCCCTTGCCGCGGCGCTGCGGATGGCGCAGCAGGGTCACCGGCAGGTCGGCGATGCAGTCGCTGGTGCCGTCGTCGGAGCCGTCGTCGACCACGATCACCCGCGGGCAGTGCGCCAGCGCGTCGCTGACCACCTCGCGGATGCGCAGCCGTTCGTTGAGGGCCGGAATCAGGATCGCCGCGTCGGCGGCGCTCAGCGGCGTGCGGCTCATGCGCGCAGCTCCACCTGCAGGCAACGGCCGCCGCCGGCATCGAGCACGCAACCGCTGCTGCCCAGCGCCAGCGCGTCGAACAGCGGCAGCATCGGCGCCATCGCGTTGCCCGCGACATGCCGCGCCAGCGGGCCATCGCCAACCGGCGCGGTGCCGTCGCGCAGTTGTACCTGCAATTGCGGCTTGCCGTCGCGTGCGCCCGCGCTCAGCACCAGCGCGCCGCCGAGCAGGCCCTCGCTGCGCGCGATCCGGCCCAGCGCCCCCACCGAGCGGCTGTCGTAGCCGACCAGCAGCACCGCGTCTTCGCCCGCGGCCAGTTGCGACAGCGCTTCCAGCAGTCCCTGCGCGAAACTGCCGCTGTGCGCGCTGATCGCGGTCGCCGCGGCGGTGGCGCCTGCGCCGATGGTCCAGTAGCCGGCGGCGGCGTTGTGCACCGAGTTGTGGAACTTGGTCGGCGACACCGACAGCGGCTCGCTGGCCAGGGTGGTGCACATGTAGTCGGTGATCGCCAGGTCGCCGTGGGTGGAGGTGAACACCGACGGCAGCGTGGCCGGGTCGCGGCCGGCGTCCTGGCAGGCGGCCAGCGCCGCGTCCAGCGACACCGCCACCGTGTCCGGCGCGCGGCGGCGCTCGTTGGGCGCCAGCAGTTGCGGCGAGGGCCGTCCGGGCGTCTCCAGCGGCGCGCCTTCGCCGCGCGCGAACGCCTGTGCCAGCGTCCATCCGGGCAGGCCGGGCGCCCAGAACCCGATGCCTTCGATCGTCGCGCTCAGCATGGGCGTGCTCATGCGCGGCCGAACAGCAGCGAGCAGTTGTTGCCGCCGAAGCCGAAGGAGTTGTTCATCGCGTAGCGGACCTGTGCATGGGCGGTGGCGAAGCGGATCTGTGGGCCGCAGGCGGGGTCGGGCAATTCGCTGTTGAGGGTGCCGGGCAGCAGGCCGTCGCGCAGCGCCAGCAGCGCGAACACCGACTCGACGATGCCGGCGGCGCCGAGCGTGTGCCCGGTCCAGGCCTTGGTCGAACTGGCGTGCAGGGTCGGCGGGAACAGCGCCGCCACCGCGGCGGCCTCGACGCTGTCGTTGGCCGGGGTCGCGGTGCCGTGCAGGTTCAGGTACCCCACCTCGGCCGCGTCCACGCCGGCGCGCTGCAGCGCACCGCGCATCGCCAGGCCGGCGCCCAGGCCCTGCGGATGCGGCGCGGACATGTGGTGGGCGTCGCTGGATTCGCCGTAGCCGCACAGCAGCGCCTGCGCCGGCGGCGCGTCGGCGGCATCGGCGCGCTCCAGCAGCGCGTAGCCGCCGGCCTCGCCCAGCGACAGCCCGACCCGGCGCACGTCGAACGGCCGGCATGGTTCCGGCGACACCACCTGCAGCGAGTTGAAGCCGAACAGCACGCTGCCGCACAGCGTGTCCACGCCGCCGACCAGGGCCGCATCGACCACGCCGGCGGCGATCAGCCGCGCGGCCTGGGCGAACACCTTGGCGCTGGACGAGCAGGCGGTGGCGACGGTGATGCACGGGCCGCGCAGGCCGGTGGCGGCGCGCACGAAATCGCCGAGCGAATGCGGGGTGTGCACGATCGGCCGGTCCAGGTCGGCGGGCATGCGCGGACCCTCCGCATCGTGCTCGAGCCGGGTGTAGGCCTCCTCGCTGGCGCCGATGCTGGAGGTGGAGGTGCCCATCACCACCGCCACCCGTTCGGCGCCGTGGCGTTGCGCCGCGGCGGCCACGGCCGCGGCCATGCCGTCCTGTTGCAGGGCGAGCCAGGCCAGGCGGTTATTGCGGCATTCCCACGCGGCCAGGGCCTCCGGCAGCGCGGCGGTTTCCAGCGCGTCCACCCGGCCTATCCAGCATTCCAGCGGTTGTGGACCGAAGTCGTTGCGGCGCAGGCCGCTGCGGCCCTCGCGCAGCGCCGCGGCCTGGGCCTGCAGTCCGCTGCCGAGCGCGTTGGTCGCGGTGTAGGCGCGAATGGCCACCGGGGCCATGCGGGGCGACGAGGACGCTTCGGTCACGCGGTATTCCATACAAGGACAATCGCCGCAGTATATCGACGCATTCGGTCATGCCGTGAAACACCCACGACGCGAACGTGAATAGCGCCCGCGCCCGGATCCGTTCAGCGCAGGGCCGGCGTGCGCTTTCGCCGCTGGCGCATTTCCTCCACAATCGCTTGCCTTTCCACGCCAGGCGCACGCCACGGGCATGCAAGCCTACGTCTACAAAAGCCAACGCAAGCCGGACACCTATCTGTATCTCGCCGCCCGCGACGACTTCGGCCGTCTGCCGCCGGCGCTGCTGGCGTCGCTGCAGCCGCTGGCGTTCGTGCTCGAGGTGGCGTTGACCGCCGAACGCACGCTGGCCCGCGCCGATCCGGCCGCGGTGCGCGCCAACCTCGCCGGCTGCGGCTTCCATCTGCAATTGCCGCCGTCCCTGCCCGGCACCACCGATCGACACGATGACTGACTCTTTCCTCCGCGCGCGTGCGCCGATGCTCGCCGCCGCCCTGGGCGCGGTGCTGGCGCTGGCCGCCGGAATCGGCCCGCTGGCCGCCGCCCTGGGCGCATGGCTGGCGCAACCGGCGTTCGCACTGGCGTTGTCCTGGCACCGTGGCAGCCGGCCGCGCCCACGCGCGGCGCGCGATCTGGTCGGCGCGGCGGCGTCGCTGCTGGTGCTGTGGGCCGGCGGGATGGCGCTGGTCGCGGTGCTGGTGGCCTGGCCGCTGGCGGCGCTGCACGACAGCGGCAGCCTGGCTGCGGCGCTGGCGCTGAGCGTGGCCGCCAGTGCCGCGCTGCTCGGGCTGTGGCGGACCTGGCCGCTGTGGCACGGCAGCGATGCCGAGGGCGGCCCGCTGGGCGCGCGCTGGCATGCGCTGGCGCAGCAGGACGTGCAGGCCTGGCGCGGGCTGGCGGTGGCCGCGCTGGTATTGGTGCTGGCCGGGCTCGGCGTGGTGCTGGCCTGGCCGGGACTGCTCGCCGAGGCCGCACGCTGGCCGCTGGCGCTGGCCTATGCGCTGCTGTCGCCGCTGCTGCACGCCGGCCTGCAACGGGTGGCGCCGCCGCAGACGCTGACCCCGCCGGTGTCTTCCGCCGACCTGTTCGCCGAACTCAGCGTCACTGCCGCGCCGCGCGCGGACGAGCCGCCGCCGGCGCAGGACGAACTGCATGCGGCGCTGTACGACGCCGCCCGCGGTGGTCGCGTCGATCGCGCGCTGCAACTGCTGCAGGCCGGCGCCGATCCGCATGCGCTGCCCGCCGCCGAGTGGCGCGACCAGCGCAGCCTGCCGGTGCTGGCCGCGGTGCTGCCGGACCTGCGCCTGTTGCGCGAACTGATCGTGCGCGGGGTCGACGTCAATCGTCCGCACCTGGGCATGACCCCGCTGCTGGCCGCCACCCGCGACAGCTGGCATGGCCGCCCGGAGGCGGTGATGACCCTGCTCGCCAACGGCGCCGATCCGCGCGCCAGCGACGGCGACGGCAACACCCCGCTGCATCACGCCGCACGCAGTTCCGACCCGGGCGTGGCTGCGCTGCTGCGCGACGCCGCTGCCGAACTGGACGCGGCCAACCGCGACGGCCTGACCCCGCTGGCGGTGGCCTGCCAGGTCGGCAACTGGCGCATGGCCAAGTTCCTGCTTGAGCGCGGCGCCAAGCCGGAGCCGGCCGAGGCCAGCCCGGTGCTGCTGGCCGCGGCCGGTACCGAGGAAGACGATCCGGCCGGCGTGCAGTTGCTGCTCAAGCACAAGGCGCGTGTCGACGCGCGCGATCGCCAGCGCCGCAGCGCGCTGCACGAGGCGGCGCAGGCCGGCCACGTGGAGATCGTGCAGGCCCTGCTCGGCGCCGGCGCCAACCTGGAAGCGCGCGATGCGCTGGGCCGCACGCCGTGGCTGGAAGCCGCCCGCCACGGCCGCGTGGCGGTGCTGGAACGGCTGCTGCCGCACAAGCCGGACCTGGTTGCGGTCGATGGCGATGGCCGCAACGCGATCCTGCTGGCCTGCACTGCCGACCACGTCGCCCCTGGGCTGATCCGGCGCCTGCTGGAGCTGGGCGTGGCGCCGGCGCAGCCGGACCAGAGCGGCCGCCGCGCCGTCGACCTGGCCGCCGAGGCCGGGCGCTGGGCGATCGTGTCCGCGCTGGACCCGGACTATCCGCTGCCGGCCGCGGTCAGCGACGGTCAGGGCGAGACCGGCCCGGCCGGGCTGCCCGACCGGCCGCCGCTGGAACTGCTGCGCGAAGGCCTGCAACTGGGCCAGCCGCGCGACGGCCTGGCCGCGCTGGCGCGGCTGTGCGCGGCCGAGGAACTGGGCGCGCTGCTGCACGAGCCGCCGCTGGCGTTGAACGCGCAGGCGGTGGACTGGCTGCTGGCGCACGGCGCCGAGCCGGAGGTGCTCGATGCCTGCGGCGACACCCCGATGTTCGCGCTGCTCTCGCGCGGCGTGGAGGCGGTGCCCAGCCTGCAGGCGATGCTGCGCCACGGCGTGTCGCCGGCCGGCCGTGGCGGCCTGACCCGCCTGCTCGCCGCCTGCGCGCAGCACGATCACGCCTCGCGCGCGCTGGAACAGTTCGCCCTGGAACTGCTGGAGCGCGGCGCCGATCCGTTCGCGCCGTCGCCGGCCGGCGATCCGCCGCTGTCGCTGGCGGTGCGCCTGGGCTGGCTGCGGCTGCAGTTGCAGTTGCTTGAGCGCGGCGCCGACCGCGAGGCGCGCGACAGCCACGGCATGACCGCGCTGCACCTGGCCGCCGCGCTGGGCCGCGAGGCCTCGCTGAAACTGCTGATCCAGCAGGGCGCCTCGCCGGATGCGCGCGCCGCCGACGGCCAGACCCCCCTCGGCGTGGCCCTGGCCAGCGGCCGCCGCGACCTGGCCGACTGGCTGGACTGGCGCACCTGGCCGCTGCCGCGGCGCCCGCTGCGCGAGGCCGACGTGCCGGCCGCGGCGATGGTCGGCGACGCCGAGGCGATTCGCCGCCTGATCGACCTCGGCCTGCCGGTGGATGCGGTGGACGCGCAGGGCTGCACCGCATTGCTGCGCGCCGCTGGCGGCGGCCATGCCGAGGCGGTGAAACTGTTGCTCTCGCGCGGCGCCGATCTGCAGCACGCCGCGGCCAGCGGCGCCACGCCGCTGTCGGCGGCGGTGAGCATGCGCCAGACCGAGATCGTCGCGGCATTGCTGCAGGCCGGGGCGCAGATCGAACACCGCCTGCCGGGCGGGGTCACCGTGCTGATGCTGGCCTGCGCGCTGGGTCTGCCGGACATCGCCGCGCGGCTGCTGGCCGCCGGTGCCGACGTGCATGCCGGCGACGCGCAGCAACTGGCGCCGCTGCACTGCGCCGCGCTGTACGGCTTCACCGCGCGCGACAAGTCGCGCCTACTGGCGCTGCTGGACACGCTGCTGCTGGCCGGCGCCGAGGCCGACCGCGGTTCCGCCGGCGGGGTCACGCCGCTACTGTTGCTGCTGGGCGCGCGCGCCGAACCGGGCACGGCCTGCGAGGAGCCGGTGGTGCTGGCCGGCGTCGAGCGCCTGCTCGACGAGGAGGTCAGCCTGGAGGTGCAGGATCCGCGCGGTTTCGGCCCGCTGCACCTGGCCGCGCTGCACGGCCTGCCGCTGCTGGTGCAGCGCCTGCTGCGCGCCGGTGCCGATCCGGAACTGCGCGATACCTTGAACCGCACCCCGCGCGAGATCGCGGTGATGCGCGGCTTCGTCGACGTCGCCGGGCAGTTCCAGCCGGCGCTGCCGGGGGTGTCGTCGATGGCGCGGTTCCTGCGCGAAAGCCGCTAGCGCTTTTCCTTCTCCCACCGGGAGAAGGTGGCCCGAAGGGCCGGATGAGG
>NZ_NSGT01000032.1:0-104697 GCF_009192905.1 Xanthomonas sp. LMG 12459 | reverse complement strand
CAAGGAACAGGCGCGCGAGCGCGTCTACGGCATGCCGTTCGCCGACTGGAAGGCACAGCACCAGGCCGAGGCCACACCTGAGCAACTGGCCGCCTTCGCCGAGGCGCAGCGCAAGCACGGCTAGCGATGCTGCGTTACACCGCGATCGCGGCGGCCATTCTCGCCGCGGCCTATGTACTGGTCTGTGCCTTGCTCTACCTGGGCCAGCGCGACCTGCTGTACTTCCCGCAGGGCACGCGGGTGGCACCGGCACAGACCGATTTCGCGCTGCGTCGCGGCGCGGACGTGGAGCTGCGCGGCTGGCAGGTCAATCCCGGTCGCGACAAGGTGCTGCTGTACTTCGGCGGCAATGCCGAGGATCTGCGTTTCGCACGCGCGCAGTTGCAGGCCGCCCTGCCCGACCACAGCCTCTACCTGCTCGCCTACCGTGGCTACGGCGCCAGCGACGGCAAGCCCAGCGAGAACGCACTGGTCGGCGACGCGATGGCGCTGTACGACCACGTCCGCGCCGCGCAGCCGCAGGCACAGATCGCGGTGCTGGGGCGCAGCCTGGGCAGCGGCGTGGCCAGCCAATTGGCGGCGCGTCGCGCCGTGGCGCGCCTGGTGCTGGTGACGCCGTTCGACAGCCTGGTGTCGGCGGCGCAGGCGCACTACCCGTGGGCGCCGGTGCGCTGGTTGCTGCGCGATCGCTACGACTCGGCGCGCGCCTTGCGCGCCTATCGCGGCCCACTGCTGATCCTGCGCGCCGGCCGCGATCAGGTGGTGCCGCCGGCCAGCACCGATGCCCTGCTCGAGGCCCTGCCGCAACGCCCGACCGTGGTCGTCTTCGCGCAGGCCGACCATAACGACATCAGCGACGATCCGGGCTACGTGCGGGCGCTGCAGGCGTTCTTGCGCTGAGGCGGCATCGCTCGGGCGGGGTACTCGAAAGGTACCCGGGAGTCGACTGTCATGCAGCCACGACGCGCGAAGTGGTGCGTGCTTCCGAAAGCGCAATGCGTCGGGACTGAAGTCCCTCCCACGGTGCATCCGGCGGGCTCGCCGCAAGTCCCTATCGGTTCCCACACGGGCACCGCACACAATGCTGCCTTGCCGTGGCTAATCGCCGCGACGCGGCTCGCCGGTCTCGACCGGCACGCCTTCCGGATTGAGCGTGCGGCTCTCGCGCCGTGGCGGCGTGAACGGAGTCGGGGTCGGCACCACTGGGGTGATGTTGCCGTACATCAGGCCCCTGCCAGCACGCACGTCGCCGGCGGCGATCTCCAGTTCCAGCCGCTCGGCATCGCGGCGGCGGATCTCGCGGGCGATGGAACGCGCCTCGCTCTCGTCCATGCCCAGTTCGATCAGCGCGGCCTGGCCGAATTCCACCGCCGATTCGAAGGTCTCGCGGATGTGGTAGTCGACGCCGGCGGCGATCAACTCCAGCGCGTGTTCGCGGTCGTAGGAGCGCACCAGCAGCTTGGCCTGCGGAAACTCGGTGGTAGCCAACTCGACGATGCGGTTGGCCGCCTCCCGGTCGTCGATGCACACCGCGATGGCGCGGGCGCTGTGCGCGCCGGAGGCGTGCAACACGTCCAGACGCGTGCCGTCGCCGTAGTAGATCTTGAAGCCGAACTTGGCCGCGCTCTGGATCATCTCGATGTCGTTGTCGATGATGGTCACGTCCACGTCGCGCGCCAGCAGCGACTGGCTGGCGACCTGGCCGAAGCGGCCGAAACCGATGATCAGCACGCTGCCGGTGAGGCCGTCGGCTGCATCCACGCCTTCCATCGACGGCGCCTCCACCGGTGCCCAGCGCCGGTACAGCAGCACGAACAGCGGCGTCAGCGCCATCGACAGCACCACGATGGCGGTCAGGTTGGCATTGATCTGCGCGTCGATGACGCCGGCAGCGCTGGCGGCGGCAAACAGCACGAAGGCGAACTCGCCGCCCTGCGCCATCAGCACGCCGCGATCCAGCGCCTGCGCATGGCCGCTGCCGGTGAGCCGCGCGACCAGGTAGATGCACGCGGCCTTGGCCGCCATGAAGGCAAGCACACCGCTGAGGATCAGCGTCCAGTTGGCCGCCACCACCGCCAGGTTCAGCGCCATGCCGACACCGAGGAAGAACAGCCCCAGCAGGATGCCGCGGAACGGTTCGATGTCGGCTTCGATCTGATGGCGGAAGGTCGATTCGGACAGCAGCACGCCGGCCAGGAACGCCCCCATCGCCATCGACAGCCCGCCGAGCTGCATCAGCAGCGCCGCGCCCAGCACCACCAGCAGGGCGGCCGCGGTCATCACCTCACGCGCCTTGGCGGCCGCCAGCAGCCGGAACAGCGGGTTGAGCAGCCAGCGCCCCGCCGCCAGCAGGCCGACGATCGCCGCGGCGCCGATACCGATGTCGATCCAGCGCGACGGCGCAGACGCGTCCGCCGGCACCGGCGCCATCCACGCCACTACCGCCAGCAGCGGCACGATCAACAGGTCTTCGAACAGCAGGATCGCGACGATCTTCTGCCCCGCCGGCAAGGCGATGTCGCCGCGCTCGCCGAGCAATTGCATCACCACCGCGGTGGAGGTCAGCACGAAGCCGGAGGCCGCGATGAAGGCCACCGGCAATGAAAAGCCGAAGGCCAGTCCGACCCCGGTCAGCACGCTCGCGCAGACGATGATCTGCGCGGTACCCAGGCCGAAGATCTGCTTGCGCAGGCTCCACAGGTGCGAGGGCCGCATTTCCAGGCCGATCACGAACAGGAAC
Organism: Xanthomonas sp. LMG 12459; assembly: GCF_009192905.1. Taxonomy (NCBI): domain Bacteria; kingdom Pseudomonadati; phylum Pseudomonadota; class Gammaproteobacteria; order Lysobacterales; family Lysobacteraceae; genus Xanthomonas; species Xanthomonas sp. LMG 12459. Next base: position 101,957 of record NZ_NSGT01000032.1, on the reverse strand, counting down.
ATGACCACGCCCAATTCGGCGACGTGCAGGATCGCCTGCGGATCGGAGAACCAGCCCAGGCCGAACGGCCCGATCGCCAGGCCGGCGGCGAGATAGCCGAGCACCGACCCCAGGCCGAGCCTGCGAAACACCGGCACCGCCACCACGGCCGCGCCGAGCAGCGCTACCACCTTGATCAATTCGCTGCTGTCGGCTGCACTGGTCATGCGCCGATTCTACGCACAAGGTCCGGACATCCCCATGGAGCGGACTGCGACATGAGACGCGGCGCACTGCGTGCTGCGCGCAAGGAACTTCTTGTGCGACATGCTAGCGGTCGCGCGCTGCGCGCCGCACCCTCACCCCAACCCCTCTCCCGACGGGAGAGGGGCTTGAGCGCGCACGGCGCTGCTTCCGCCATCGAGACCGCATCTCCCTTCTCCCACCGGGAGAAGGTGCCCCGAAGGGGCGGATGAGGGTACGGGTGCCGCTGCTTACAACGAAAGCCAGCGCAGCCTTGCATCGCGAGTCGCTTCGCGCCCCACCCTCACCCCAACCCCTCTCCCGCAGGGAGAGGGCTTGAGCGTGCGCGACGCTGCTTCAGCCACCGAGCCAGCACCTCCCTTCTCCCGTCGGGAGAAGGTGCCCCGCAGGGGCGGATGAGGGTACGAGTGCCGCCGCGAACAACGACAGCTAGTAGCAGCTAACCCTCAGCCCCACAGAACCGCGCGTAGTCGATATAGCCAGGGAACGGCCGCTCCGGCGCACACAAGGGACACTGCGGATCGGCGGACAGGCGGGTTTCGCGGAAGCGCATCGCCAGGGCATCGAAGTGCAGCAGGCGGCCGCGCAAAGGTTCGCCGATCTCCAGCAACAGCTTCAGCACCTCGTTGGCCTGCAGCAGGCCGACGATGCCGGGCAGCACGCCGAGCACGCCGGCGTCGGCACAGTTCGGTGCGAACTCCGGCGGCGGCGGCTCCGGGAACAGGCAGCGGTAGCATGGCGCCTGCCCGCGCCGACGGCCGGCATCGAACACGCTGACCTGGCCTTCGAAGCGCTGCACCGCGCCGTACACCAGCGGCTTGCCCAGCTTCACGCAGGCATCGTTGAGCAGGTAGCGCGCGGGAAAGTTGTCCGAGCCGTCCAGCACCACGTCCACGTCCTGCAGCAGCCGCTCGACGTTGTCCGCGGTGACCCGCTCGCGCACCGCCTCCACGCGCACGCCCGGGTTCAGCGCGCCCAGGCTCGCCGCGGCCGAGTCCACCTTGGCCTGGCCGATCCGCGCGTCGCCGTGCAGGATCTGCCGCTGCAAATTGCTGCGCTCGACCACGTCGTCGTCGGCGATACGCAAGTGCCCCACCCCGGCCGCGGCCAGGTAGAAACCGGCCGGCGAGCCCAGGCCGCCGGCACCGACCAGCAGCACGCGCGCGGCATGCAGCCGGCGCTGGCCCTCGACCCCGACTTCGGGCAGGCGCAGATGCCGCGAATAGCGGTCGAAGAAGTCTTCCTGCGCCGGTTCCAGCGTCGGTCGCTGCAACGGCAAGCCTTCGCGCTGCCAGCGCGTGGTGCCGCCCAGCACGGAAGCGACATGGGTGTAACCGGCCTGCTCCAGGAACAATGCGGTGTCGTGCGAGCGCTTGCCGCTCTGGCAAATCAGCAGCACCTCGGTCTCGGCGCCAAGATAGGCAGCCGGGTCGGCCTGCAACTGCGCGCGGGCCACGCCCTGCGCGCCCTCGGCCATGCCGGTGACGCGCTCGTGCTCCTCGCGGATGTCGATCAGGCGCGCGCCCTGCGCCTGCCGCGCCTGCGCCTGTGCCGGGGTCAGTTCTCGAATGCCCATGCGCGCATTATCGGCGCAAACCGGTTCCGCGTCCGCTGTCGACGGCGCGGCTGAAGGAACCTCGCGACGCGCTTGCCCGGGAACGCCCCGTCCCGCTGAAACCATTCCCACAGGCATCCTGTATCCGGCTTGATGATGTTGGATGCAGCTGCTTAGGGGGTGCCCTCAGTACGGCACCACCTCGACCACGTCGCCGGCCTGGAACTGGCGCGCGCCCTCCTCCAGCCGCAGCAGCACGTCGCTGTCGGCGGCGCCGCGCAGGCGATGCGAGCCGTCCGCGGGATTCGGCTCCGCCCACAACTGGCCGTGGGCGTCGCAGCGCATGCGCCCGCGCAGAAACTCCAGCCGGTCGTGGCGTTTGTCCCAGCCGGCCGCCAGCCGGGCGCGCCAGGCCCGATGCGGCTCGCTGCGCCGCTGCAGCGCATCCAGCAACGGTCGCCCGATCGCCAGGAAGGTCGCCAGCACCGACACCGGATTGCCCGGGAGACCCAGGAACAGGGCGCGGTCCCACTCGCCGAACAGCAGCGGCATCCCCGGGCGCATGCGCACCTTCCAGAACAGGATGCGGCCGTGCTCGGCCAGCAGCCGCGGCAGGTAGTCCTTCTCGCCGGCAGAGACACCGCCGCAGGTCAGCACCACGTCGAACGCCGAGGCGGCGTCGGCGAGCATGGCCTGGATGCGCTGCGGATCGTCCGGCAGGGTCGGCCACGCGGTCGGCGCCAGGCCGAGCAGGCGCAGTTGCGCCATCAACATGTCGCGGTTGCTGTTGTAGATCTGCCCCGGCTGCAACGGCAGGCCCGGCTCGACCAGTTCGTCGCCGGTGGCGAACACCGCCACGGTCGGCCGCGCCGCCACCATCAGCTGGTCCACGCCCAAGGCCGCGGCCAGGCCGATGCGCGAAGGCGTCAACAGCATGCCGGCCTCGAGCACACGCTCGCCGGCGCGCACGTCTTCGCCACGCGACCGCACATGCGCGCCAGCGGCGAGCCCGTCCGGCACCTGCACGAGGCCATCGCGCTCGTGCACGTTCTCCTTGATGACCACCGTATCGGACCCGGCCGGCAGTGGCGCGCCGGTCGTGACCCGCAGGCATTCGCCGGGCGCGAGCGCCTGGTGCCGATCGGCGCCGGCGAACTGCTCGCCGGCCAGCCGCAAGTCGGTCGCCGCCCCCGGGGTCAGATCGGCATGGCGCAGCGCGAAGCCATCCATCGCGCTGTTGGCGAACGGCGGCAGGTCGATCGGCGCATCCAGCGGCTCCAGCAGGATGCGGCCATCGGCACGCGACGCTGCAAGGCGCTCGCTGTTGACGGGACGGGCACGCGCCGCGGCGGCGACGATCGCCAGCGCGTCGGTGTAGGCGATCCGGGAGGGATAGTCGGTCATGGTGGCGGCAGGATACCCGCTGCAGCCAGGTCCTGCGGCGTGTTCAGATTACCCAGCACGATTTCCGGCAGCGGCACCGGCCGCATTCGCAGGCGCTGCTGCAAGGCGCGCGGCGCGTAGCGGGCGGCTGTCAGCGCCTCCTCCAGCGCCGGGCGCAGCGCGGCCAATCGGTACAGTGCCACCAGCGGCTGCGCGCCGGCGGCATCCTCGAGCCAGGCGCCATCGCACTCCTCAGCGGCTGCGGCCAGCACCGCAGGCAGATCACGCGGCAACACGCAGATATCGACCGGCACGGTCAGAAGCCAGGGCGTGGCACAGGCGGCGGCAAGCGCGTCCAGCCCGGCGATCGGCCCCAAGGAACGTTCCGCCCCGGCTGGTGCCGCGACGCGGTCCGGCACGGCCTGCAGGCCGATGGCGGCATAGCGCGGCAAGCTGCGGTTGGCGCTGACCAGCACTTGGGCGACCTGAGGCGCCAGCGCCTGCACCAGCCATTGCACCTGCGCCTGCCCGTCGCGCTGTAGCCAGGCCTTGTCGCATCCGCCCAGGCGCTGCGCGAAGCCGCCGGCGAGAATGCCGAGGGTGATCGCGCGCCGCGTATCCATCGTGCGGCTACTTGCCGCGGACGTGCTTCATCAGGCGCCGCTTCTTGGCGATCTGGCGCTCGGTCAGCACGTTCTTCTTGCCTTCGTACGGGTTGGCGCCTTCGCGGAACATGAAGCGCACCGGCGTGCCGACCAGCTTGAAGCGCTTGCGGAAGAAGTTCTCCAGGTAGCGCTTGTACGACTCCGGCAGCACCTTCAGGCGCGTGCCGTGGACGATGAAGGTCGGCGGATTGCTGCCGCCCGGATGCACGTAGCGCAGCTTGGAGACGTGGCCGCGGATGCTCGGCGGCGGATTGCTCTCGTAGGCGATTTCCAGCGCCTGGTTGACTTCGCTGGTGCTGAACTCGCGCACCGCCGAGGCGTGCGCGCGATGGATCGCCTGGAACAGTTCGCGCATGCCCGAACCGTGCTTGGCCGAAATGCGCACCGCCTCGGCCCAGGCCACGAAGCCGAGCTTGCGCGACAGCAGGTCTTCGGCCTGCGCACGCTGGTAGTCGCTCTGCCCGTCCCACTTGTTGATCGCCACCACCAGGGCACGGCCGGCATCGAGGATCGCGCCGAGCACGGTCGCGTCCTGATCGGTCACGCCCTCGCCGGCATCGAGCATCAGCACTGCGACCTGGCATTGCTCGATCGCCTGCAGCGTCTTGAACGCGCTGAACTTCTCCACCGCCTCCTCGACGCGACCGCGGCGACGCAGGCCGGCGGTGTCGATCAGCCGGTACAGGCGGCCGTCGCGCTCCAGATCTACCGCGATCGAGTCGCGGGTGGTGCCGGGCACCTCGGAGGCGATCATGCGCTCCTCGCCCAGCAGGCGATTGACCAGGGTCGACTTGCCCACGTTCGGGCGGCCGACGAAGGCGATGCGCATGCGCGCCGGATCGGTGTCCAGGGTCTCGCCGGCGCCCTCTTCCGGCAGCCGCTCCAGGACCTCGTCGAGCAGGTCGTCGATGCCGTGGCGATGCGCGGCGGAGACCGCGATGGCGTCGCCGAGGCCGTAGCGCGCGAACTCGGCGCGCACCTGGTCCTCGTCGGTGCCGTCAATCTTGTTGATCAGCAGCAGGGTCGGCCGCGCCAGCTTGCGCAACCAGGCCAGGATCTCGTCGTCGAGCGCGGACGATCCCTCGCGACCATCGACCACGAACAGGATCAGGTCGGCCTCGCCGGCGGCGGCGCGCGCCTGCTCGGCCGTGGCGCCGGCCAGGCCTTCCTCTTCGCCGGAGATGCCGCCGGTGTCGACGATCACGAACGGGGTGTCCGGCTGCAGCCGGCATACCCCGTAGTGGCGGTCGCGGGTGACGCCGGGCTGGTCGTGGACCAGCGCGTCACGGCTGCGCGTCAGCGCATTGAACAGCGTGGACTTGCCGACATTCGGCCGTCCAACCAGGGCGACCAGCGGCAGCATCGCGACATCCTTCTCTTGTTATTGACCCAACCGGAACGCGGTCAGGTCGCCTTTCGTGTTCTGCATCAGCAGGATCCCGTCCGCGACCACCGGCTGCGCCACCAGCGGCTTGCGGCCGACCCGCTCGCGCGCGGCGAACTCGCCGTTGTCGAGCCGGAGCCAGTGCAGATATCCCTTATAGTCGCCGACCACGGCGTAATCGCCCTGGATCGCCACGCCGGTCAGCGACCGGCGCGCCAGCCCCGGCTGCGACCACATCGCCGATCCGGAGGCCTTGTCCAGCGCCCACACGGTGCCGGCGTTGTCGGCCACCACCACGTTGCCGGAACTGACGCCGACACCGCCGGCGCCGCCATGATCGCGGTTCCACAGCGGGCGGCCGCTCGGGCCTTCCAGCGCCACGGTCTCGTTCTTGAAGCTGGTCGCATACAGCGTGGTGCCGTCGAGCACCGGAGCGCCGTCGACGTCGGCCATGCGCTCCAGCTCGGTGCGGCCTTCCGGCACGCCGATGGTCTGCTCCCACAGCACGCGGCCGTCCTGCATCGCCAGCGCGGCCAGCGTGCCGTCGTCGTTGCCGATGAACAGCACGCCCGGACCCGCCACCACCGGCGCATTGCCGCGCACGGTCAGGCTCGGCAGTTCCTGCGCATTGAACCAGCGCTGCTGCCCGGTCGCCGCATCGAAGGCGGTGGTGCGGCCGTCGTTGCTGCGCACGAACACCATGTTCTGCGCGATCACCGGCGCGGCGATCACTTCGTTGGGCACCTTGGCGCGCCACTTCTCGGTGCCGTTGGCGGCATCGAGCGCGATCACGGCGCCGTCCAGCGCACCGACGACCACCAGGCCGTCGCCCACACCCGGACCACCGGCGAAACGCGGCAGCGGACGCTTCTTCTCGAGCCGCTTGCGCTCCTTGGCCTGCTGCTTCTCGTTGCGCAGGCGCTGCTTATAGGCGGCGCGCTCGTCCTTGGACAGGTTCTTGCCGGACTCGCTCTCGACCTGGCTCTTCGGCTGGTCCTCGGCCTGCGACAGCTGCTGCTTGCGCGCCTGCTTGGCGTCGTATTCCCAAATGGTCTTGCCGGTCTGCAGATCCAGCGCGTACACCGTGCCGGAGGTCGCGGCCGCATACACCTTGCCGTCGGCCACCACCGGACGCTGGCGCACGCCGATCTGGCGCTCACCCTTGCCGGCATCGGTGGACCACAGCTTCACCACCTTCACCGACGGGGTGAACTTCACCAGTTCGGCCGGCTCGGCGGCTTTCTTGGCGGCCGCATCCTTGCCGGCGAACCAGCCCTTGACGGTGGTACAGCCCGACAAGGCCAGACCCAGCAGGGCCACGGTGGCGACACGCTTGAACATGACTACCTTCATCAGATCGGCTCCGCGGCATTCGGCACGCTGCCGCCCGCATCCATCAATTTCGTTTCGACCACGCGCCGCTGCGGCGAGGCCACGTCCAGGCTGGTCAGCGCCTTGGCGTACGCATCGCGCGCCGCCTCGCGCTTGCCCTGCGCGATCAGCGCATCGCCGCGAATCTCCAGACCCTGCGAATCGGTGGCCGAGGCCACCAGCGCCAGCGCGTCCTGCGGCTTGCCGCCGGAAATCAGCAACCGCGCCACGCGATGGTCGACCAGCACCTTCATTTCGCCGTCGGCCTTGAGCGCGCGCAGCGTGGTCAACGCGGCATCGGACTTGCCGGCATCGACCTGCGCCTTGGCCAGGCGCAGCGCCGCCAGTTCGGCGTAGATGTTGGTCGAGCCCTGCTGCAGTTCGGCCATGTCCTTGGCCGCCTTGTCCAACTGATTGGCCTGGATGCTCTTGAGCACCGCTTCGTAGCGGGTGTTGGCCTGGGCCAGATCGTTGGACCGCTGCTTGGTCCACCACTGCCAGCCGATGATCGCGCCAAGGCCCAGGACGATGCCGCCGATCAGGCCGGCGCCGTTCTTCCTGAGCCAAGTGCGGACGCGTTCGCTTTGTTCGTGCTCGTCGAGCAGGTCGTCAATCGCCATGCGTACTCTCGCCCCGCCGCTGCGACGGGACATGAAATGTTGAAGATGAGGAACCGCGCCGCCGTCACTCGGAGGCGGGCACCACGGAACCGTCAGAGGATACCGCAAAGCGCGCCACGTTCGCGCGCCTGAACGGGGTCAGATCCACGGTACTCCCGGATTGCTGAACCTGGACCGCGGAGGCATTGCCCAGCACCACACGCCCGACCTGCCCCGGCGCATACGTGCGGGTCTCGCCGGCCTTCAGCAGTGCCTTCTCCACCGGCGTGCCGTCGGGCGCGAGGATCTGCACCCAGCTGTCGCCCTGGAACGACAGGCTCAGACTGTTCTTCTCCGGCTCTGCAGCCGGACGCGGCATCGGCGTCAGCGAAGCGATGTACGGCGCCGCGGCGCTTGGCGCCGGACGCGTGGCCGCCGGCGTGGTCGGTGCCGGCGCAGCAGCACCGTTGGCCGGCGTCGCCGTCGCGGCAGCGGTCGTGCCCGGCGTGCCAGGCACCACGTCCAGCGAGGCGGTGCTGGGGCCGTTGTCGTCGGCGAAATGGCTACGGGTGGCGTACCACACCGGCACCGCCAGTCCGGCGGTGATCACCACGTAGACCATGCGCCGCGTGGCGCTCTCGAGCATGCGCCGCAGCGGCGGCGTGTGCGTGTGGCTGATCAATTCGACCGGCTGCACCGGCGCGATCTGCGCGGTCTGCAGCAAGGGCTCCAGGTCGACGCCGAGCAGGCGCGCGTAGCTGCGCAGCTGCCCGCGGACAAAGACCGGCGCGCCAAGGCGCTGCCACTGCTCCGACTCGAGTGCCTGCACCACATGCACCGGCATGCGCAGTCGGCTGCCGACGTCGTCGATGCTCAGGCCGGCCGCTTCGCGCGCTTCGCGGAGCTGTTGCCCGCAGCCTTTGGCGCCATCGAAAGCGTTCGGATTGGAATCACTGATCACAATGCACTAGCCCCGGGTGTCGTGGTCGCGGCGTCGGGAAACTCCTTGCGCAACCGCTGTTGGTAACGGCCGGCGGCAGCCTTGTCGCCCAGCCTTTGCTCAATCTGAATAGCAAGTTGTAACACGGAAGCGGTGGCAGGCGCAGCCGCCAGACGCCGCTCGGAGAAGGCCCGCGCCTCGAAAAAGCGCCCTTGCGCGACCTCGTTGCGGGCCATCGCCTCGAGCGCGTACGCGTTGTCCGGATCCAGCTCCAGCGCCTTGCGCAGGTCGCGTTCGCCACGCTCGCGCTGGCCGACCTGCAGTGCGCAGCCACCGGCGTTGGCCAGCGCCGAGGCTGGCGTGGCGTAGTCCTGCAGCGCGAGCGCGCGGTCGAACCAGGCCAGCGACTCCGCCGGCGAGCCGTTCGCGCACAGCCAGGCGCCGTAGTTGTTCAAGGTCGCGCCGTTGCTCGGCGCCAGCTCGGCGGCCTTGCGGTAGTACCCGCCGGCGGTCGCGGCATCGCCCTTGCGATCGGCGACCACCGCCAGCACGGTCAGTGCGTCGACCGAGTCGGCGTCCACTGCCAGCGCCTTGCGCGCGTGCGTCTGCGCTGCATCCAGGTCGTTGGAGGCGAGCCCGTTGGCGGCCAGGCCCAGTTGTTCCTGCAAGGCCACGCGCGACTTCACCGCGCGGCTGTCGCGGAAGGAATAATGCGGCTGCACCTGTTCGGCGGTGCGCACGGTGCCGGTCTTGGCAGCGATCCAGTTGCAGCCCGGCAAGGCCAGCACTGCGATCGCCACCACCGCGATGGAACGCCCTTGGCTACGCCGCCGCATCCCGATCCGCCCGCGTCTGCAATTCGCGCTTGAACTCGGCCTGCCGGCGGGTACGGTCCATGACCTGCCCCTTGAGCTGCCCGCAGGCGGCATCGATGTCGTCGCCGCGCGTGCGCCGCACCATGGTCAGCACCTGTGCGTCCAGCAGGATCTTCTGGAATGCACGGATCTCGGTCTCGCCGGAGCGCTCGTAGCGCGTGCCCGGGAACGGATTGAACGGGATCAGGTTGACCTTGCCGGCGTTCGACGCCTGCACCGCGTTGTCGAACTGGCGCATCAGCCGCGCCAGTTGCCGCGCATGCTCGGGCTGGTCGTTGATCCCCTTCATCAGGGTGTATTCGAAGGTCACCGACTCGCGGCGCTTGTTGGCGCGCAGGTAGCGCGCACAGGCGTCCATCAGTTCGGCGATCGGGTACTTCTTGTTGAGCGGAACCAGGGTCTCGCGCAGCGCGTCGTTGGGCGCATGCAGCGACACCGCCAGCGACACGTCGCTCTCGCTGGACAGGCGGTCGATCTGCGGCACCAGACCCGAGGTGGACAGGGTCACGCGCTTGTTGGCCAGGCCGTAGCCCAGGTCGTCGCGCATCACGCTCATCGCGCGCACGACGTTGTCGAAATTCATCAGCGGCTCGCCCATGCCCATCATCACCACATTGGTGAGGCGGCGCATCTGGTGCGGCACGTTGCCCAGATGCCGCGCCGCCACCCACACCTGGCCGATGATCTCGGCGGTGGAGAGGTTGCGGTTGAAGCCCTGGGTGGCGGTGGAGCAGAAGGTGCAGTTGAGGCCGCAGCCGACCTGCGAGGACACGCACAGCGTGCCGCGGGTCTTGTCGGGGATGTAGACGGTCTCGATCGCGTTCTTGCCGTCCACGCCCATCGCCAGCAGCCACTTGTGGGTGCCGTCGGCGGAAGGCTTGTCGAACACGATGTTGGGGACGACGACCTCGGCATGCTGCTGCAGCTTGGCGCGCAGCGCCTTACCGAGGTCGGTCATCTGGTCGAAGTCGGTGACGTAGCGGTGGTGGATCCACTTCATCACCTGGTGGGCACGGTAACGCGCTTCGCCGAGGGTCTCGGCGAAGAAGCGCTCCAGCCCCTCGCGATCGAGGTCGAGCAGATTCTGCTTGGCCGCCGCGCCGGTCCGCACGGGATCGGCGATGGCCAAGGGAGGATGGACGACCTCGTTCACGACGACCTCGCTTAGCGCGAAACCACTTCAGTGGCGGCGAAGAAATACGCCACTTCGTTGGCGGCGTTCTCGACCGAATCCGAGCCGTGCGCGGCGTTGGCGTCGATCGAATCGGCGAAGTCGGCGCGGATGGTGCCCGGCGCGGCGTCCTTCGGGTTGGTGGCGCCCAGCAGGTCGCGGTGCGCGGCCACGGCGTTCTCGCCTTCCAGCGCCTGGATCATCACCGGGCCGGAGATCATGAACTCGACCAGCGCGTTGAAGAACGGACGCTCGCGGTGCACGGCGTAGAAGCCCTCGGCCTCGCGGCGCGACAGCTGCTTGTACTTGGCGGCCACGACCTTCAGGCCGGCCTTCTCGAAGCGCGAGTAGATTTCGCCGATGACGTTCTTGGCGACGGCATCGGGCTTGATGATGGACAGGGTGCGCTCCAGCGCCATGGGAAGTTCTCCGTTGGGCGGGCCACTGAAGGCCCGAGGTTAACATGAAAAAAACCCGCGTCAAAACGCGGGCTTAGCCAGAGCTGCGATGGACAATTCTATCCAATCGGCGCCGGCTTTGCACGGCCAGGCTGAATCGTGCTGCAAAGCAGCATGACGCGCCCACCGCCCGGGCCTAGACTCAAACAATCGTTTGATTGATTCTGGCGGCCGCATGGCAAAGCAAGCGCACTTCTCGACCAAGGACCGCATCCTCAGCGCGGCCGAGGAACTGTTCGCGCAGCACGGCTTTTCCGGCACCTCGCTGCGCCAGGTCACCAGCCAGGCCGACGTCAACATCGCCGCGGTGAACTACCACTTCGGGTCCAAGGAAAACCTGGTCAACGAGGTGTTCCGGCGGCGCATGGACGAAATGACCGCCGCACGCATGGCGCAGCTGGAAACCGCGCAACGGCAGCATCCCGGCCAGCTCGGCCCGGTGCTGGCCGCCTTCGTCGAGCCGGCCCTGGCGATGGCCCAGGAGCGGCAGAGCGGCGGCGCCTTCGTGCGGGTGATCGCCCGCGCCTATGCCGAGAACAACGACAGCCTGCGCCAGTTCCTGTCCGACCACTACGGCCATGTGCTGCGCGAATTCGGCAAGGCCATCGCCGCTTGCGTGCCCGGGCTGAGCAAGCAGGAACTGTACTGGCGCCTGGATTTCCTGGCCGGTGCCCTGACCTACGCGATGGCCGACTTCGGCCTGATCAAGCGCCCCGCCGGCGTCAGCGAGGGCGCGCACCGTGCCCACGCCGCCCGCGAACTCATCCGTTTCGCCGAAGCCGGCTTCCTCGCCCATTCGGTTCCCTGATCCCGCAAACGTTGACCCACAGAGGCTGATCGCTATGTCCAATCCCCTGCTCGTCCGCCGTGCCGCTGTCCTGGGCGCGGGCGTGATGGGTGCGCAGATCGCTGCGCACCTGACCAACGCCGGCGTCGACACCGTGCTGTTCGACCTCCCCGCCAAGGAAGGCCCCGCCGATGGCGTGGTGCTCAAGGCGATCGCCAACCTGACCAAGCTCAGCCCGGCGCCGCTGGCCAGCACCGCGCTGGCCGAGGCCATCACCCCGGCCAACTACGACTCCGGCCTGGAGCAGCTGCGCGGCTGCGACCTGATCATCGAAGCCATCGCCGAGCGCATGGACTGGAAACAGGACCTCTACAAGAAGATCGCGCCGTTCGTGGCCGACCATGCGGTGCTGGCCTCCAACACCTCCGGCCTGGGCATCAACGCCCTGTCCGACGTGCTGCCGGAACAGCTGCGCCACCGCTTCTGCGGCGTGCACTTCTTCAACCCGCCGCGCTACATGCACCTGGCCGAGCTGATCCCGGCCAAGCACACCGAGCCGTCGGTGCTGGAAGGCCTGGAAAGCTTCCTGGTCACCACCCTGGGCAAGGGCGTGGTCTACGCCAAGGACACCCCGAACTTCATCGGCAACCGCATCGGCGTGTTCTCGATCCTGTCCACCATCCACCACACCGAGCAGTTCGGCCTGGGCTTCGACGAGGTCGACGGTCTCACCGGCCCGCTGGTCGGCCGCCCCAAGTCGGCGACCTACCGCACCTCCGACGTGGTCGGCCTGGACACCATGGCGCACGTCATCAAGACCATGGGCGACACCCTGCCGAACGATCCGTGGCATGCTTTCTTCAAGGCGCCGAAGTGGCTGGAGGCGCTGATCGGCAAGGGCGCGCTGGGCCAGAAGACCGGCGCCGGCATCTTCCGCAAGGTCGGCAAGGACATCGTGGTGCTGGACCTGCAGAAGCAGGACTACCGCCCGGCCGACCGCGCCGCCGCACCGGAAGTCGTCGAGATCCTGAAGATCAAGAACCCGGCCGAGAAGTTCGCCAAGCTGCGCGAGAGCCAGCATCCGCAGGCGCAGTTCCTGTGGGCGACCTTCCGCGATCTGTTCCACTACAGCGCCTACCACCTGGCCGACATCGCCGAGACCGCGCGCGACGTGGACCTGGCGATCCGCTGGGGCTACGGCTGGGCGCTGGGTCCGTTCGAGACCTGGCAGGCCGCGGGCTGGAAGCAGGTCGCGCAGTGGATCGCCGACGACATCGCCGCCGGCAAGAGCATGAGCAGCGCGCCGCTGCCGAACTGGGTGTTCGATGGCCGCGACGGCGTGCACGCCGCCGAAGGTTCGTACAGCCCGGCGCGCGACGCCAAGCTGCCGCGCTCGGCGCTGCCGGTGTACAAGCGCCAGCGCTTCCCCGATCCGCTGCTGGGCGAGAAGTTCGCGCAGGGCGAGACCGTGTTCGAGAACGACGGCCTGCGCATGTGGCACGACGGCGACGACATCGCCGTGGTCAGCTTCAAGACCAAGATGAACACCGTCTCCGACCAGGTGCTGGACGGCCTGCAGGAAGCGGTGGGCCGCGCCGAGAAGGACTTCAAGGGCCTGGTGCTGTGGCAGCACAAGGAACCCTTCTCCGCCGGCGCCGACCTGGCCGGCGCGCTGGGCCTGCTGCAGGCCGGCAAGGTCGATGCGTTCGAGGCGATGGTCGCCAACTTCCAGGCCACCAGCCAGCGCATCAAGTATTCGCTGGTGCCGGTGGTCGCGGCGGTGCGCGGGCTGGCGCTGGGCGGCGGTTGCGAGTTCCAGATGCACAGCGCCAAGAGCGTGGCTGCGCTGGAGAGCTACATCGGCCTGGTCGAGGCCGGCGTGGGCCTGCTGCCGGCCGGTGGCGGCCTCAAGGAGATCGCGGTGCGCGCGGCGCAGGCGGCGGGTCCGGGCGGCGACGTGTTCGCCGAGCTGAAGAAGACCTTCGAGACCGTGGCCATGGCCAAGGTTTCCACCTCGGCGGTCAACGCCAAGGAACTGGGCCTGCTGCGCGGCACCGACAAGGTGGTGTTCAACAGCTATGAATCGCTGTACATCGCCAAGGCCGAGGCGCGCGCCCTGGCCGAGGGCGGCTACCGCCCACCGCTGCCGGCGCGACGCATCCAGGTCGCCGGCGACGTCGGCATCGCCACCTTCAAGATGCTGCTGGTCAACATGCTGGAAGGCCGCTTCATCAGCGAATACGACTACGAGATCGCCACCCGCATCGCCACCGTGCTGTGCGGCGGCGAGGTCGACCGCGGCGCGCTGGTGGACGAGGAATGGCTGCTGAAGCTCGAGCGCAAGCACTTCGTCGAACTGGCCCAGCAGGAAAAGACCCAGGCGCGCATCGGGCACATGCTGAAGACGGGTAAGCCGCTTAGGAACTGAGAATCGGGAATGGGGAATCGGGAATGGAAACGCATTCCCAGCTCCTCCTTCTACCCCTAATTTTCTGCCGGAAATAGGACTGCTGCAGATCGCGCGAATCGCTTTACGATTCCCGACTCCCCATTCCCTATTCCCGGCTTTCGGAGAAAGCCATGAGCAAACAGATCCAGGAAGCCTACATCGTCGCCGCCACCCGCACCCCGGTCGGCAAGGCGCCCAAGGGCATGTTCCGCAACACCCGTCCCGACGACATGCTGGCGCACGTGCTGCGCGCGGTGGTGGCGCAGGCGCCGGGCATCGACACCTCGCGCATCGACGACGCGATCATCGGCTGCGCGATGCCCGAGGGCGAGCAAGGCATGAACGTGGCGCGCATCGGCGTGCTGCTGGCCGGCCTGCCGAACTCGGTGGCCGGGCAGACCATCAACCGCTTCTGCTCCTCGGGCATCCAGGCAGTGGCGCTGGCCGCCGACCAGATCCGTCTGGGCAACGCCGACCTGATGCTGGCCGGCGGCACCGAATCGATGTCGATGGTGCCGATGATGGGCAACAAGGTCGCGCTGTCGCCGAGCGTGTTCGCCGACGACCACGTGGCCATCGCCTACGGCATGGGCATCACCGCCGAGAAGGTGGCCGAGGAATGGAAGGTGTCGCGCGAGGACCAGGATGCCTTCGCCCTCGCCTCGCACCAGAAGGCCATCGCCGCGATCGCCGCCGGCGAGTTCCGCGACGAGATCAGCCCCTACGAGATCCTCTCGCACCAGCCCGACCTGGCCGGCAACGTCATCGCCCTGCGCAAGAAGCTGGTCGATACGGACGAAGGTCCGCGTCCGGACAGCTCGATCGAAGGCCTGGCCAAGCTGCGCCCGGTGTTCCGCAACGGCCAGTTCGGCGGCAGCGTCACCGCCGGCAACTCCTCGCAGATGAGCGACGGCGCCGGTGCGGTGCTGCTGGCCTCCGAGCAGGCGATCAAGGACTACGGGCTGACCCCGCTGGCCCGCTTCGTCAGCTTCTCGGTCGCCGGCGTGCGTCCGGAAGTGATGGGCATCGGCCCGATCGAGGCGATTCCGAAGGCGCTCAAGCAGGCCGGCCTGAGCAAGGACCAACTGGACTGGATCGAGCTCAACGAAGCCTTCGCCGCGCAGTCGCTGGCGGTGATCCGCGACAGCGGCCTGGATCCGTCAAAAGTCAATCCGCTGGGCGGCGCCATCGCCCTGGGCCATCCGCTCGGCGCCACCGGCGCGATCCGCACCGCCACCCTGGTACACGGCCTGCGCCGCCACAAGCAGAAGTACGGCATGGTCACCATGTGCATCGGCACCGGCATGGGCGCCGCGGGGATCATCGAGGCGCTGTAAGCGCGCGGCGCCCTCCCCTCATCCGGCCCTGCGGGCCACCCGACGGGAGAAGGGAGCAGTACACAGCCCCTCTCCCACCGGGAGAGGGGTTGGGGTGAGGGTCCGGCGCGAAGCGACTCGCGATGCAAGGCAGCGCTGGGTTTCGTTGTACGTAGCGGCACCCGTACCTTCATCCGCCCCTTCGGGGCACCTTCTCCCGGTGGGAGAAGGAAGGAGAGATCTCGATGGCTGAAGCAGCGTCGCGCACGCTCAAGCCCCTCTCCCTCCGGGAGAGGGGTTGGGGTGAGGGTCCGGCGCGAAGCGACTCGCGATGCAAGGCAGCGCTGGGTTTCGTTGTACGTAGCGGCACCCGTACCCTCATCCGCCCCTTCGGGGCACCTTCTCCCGGTGGGAGAAGGAAGGAGAGATCTCGATGGCTGAAGCAGCGTCGCGCACGCTCAAGCCCCTCTCCCTCCGGGAGAGGGGTTGGGGTGAGGGTCCGGCACCAAGCGTTTGTTATACAGACCAGCGCACAGAACGGAAAAGGCAGCCTCGCGGCTGCCTTTTCCGTTTGTCATCCGATTCGGCTTCTCCGGATCGAATCAGCCGCCAGACGCTCCTGGATCGGCACTCAGCCAGCGCACCGCTCTGCAGCGGCGCGCAGCACCAGGCTCATTCCTCCGCGAGCATCTGCGTGAGCTTCTCGCGCGCCGGCTTGGCCAGCTTCTTGTTCTCCAGCGCAAACCGGATGGTCGCCTCGACCAGGCCCAGGTGGGTACCGCAGTCGAAACGGGTGCCCTCGAAACGGTAGGCGTCCACTTCCTCGCTCTTCAGCAGCGCGGCGATGGCGTCGGTCAGCTGGATCTCGCCGCCCGCACCGGTGCCGGTGCTTTCCAGCAGTTCGAAGATCTTCGAGCTGAGCACGTAGCGCCCGACAACCGCCAGATCGCTCGGCGCGTCTTCCGGCTTGGGCTTCTCTACGATCTGCGCGATGCGGCCCTTGCGGCCGTCGAAGGCCTCGGTGGCCACGATGCCGTAGCTGGCGGTGTTCTCGTGCGGCACGTCTTCCACCGCGATCACACTGGCGCCGCTGCGCTCGTTGAGATCGGCCATCTGCTTCAGCGCGCCGTCGCCGCGGTTCCAGATCAGGTCGTCCGGCAGCAGCACCGCGAACGGCTCGTCGCCGATGACCGACTTGGCGCACAGCACCGCGTGGCCCAGGCCCAGCGCTTCGGCCTGGGTCACGAAGACCGCGCGCACGCCGTCCGGCAGCACGTGGCGGATCATTTCCAGCTGCTCGTGCTTGCCGGCACGCTCCAGCTTCTGCTCCAGTTCGTAGGCCTTGTCGAAATAATCCGCGACCGCGTGCTTGTAGCGGTTGGTGACGAAGATCAGGGTGTCACACCCGGCTTCGATCGCCTCATCCACGGCGTACTGGATCAGCGGCCGATCGATGATCGGCAGCATTTCCTTGGGAACGGTCTTGGTGGCGGGAAGGAAGCGGGTACCCAAACCTGCCACCGGGAATACTGCCTTGCGGATTCTCTTGCTCATCAGAGCCTTCTGGCCTCGCGTGCGGGGAATGGAACGATGGTAGCGGAGTCGTCGTGACCGTCTTGCTGACGCAAGGGCGCGAACTCCGGCATGGTCATGCGCAACACCTTCTCGATGGTGTCGCTATCGTAATCGGCCACCGCGGCGCGCAGTTGCTGCACGCCGCGCAGCACGTCCTCGCGCGAGAAGCTGCGCACGCCGGCCTCGAGGATCTTCGGGTGCGAGGTGGGCCGGTAGTTCTCGTCGGCGTAGAACAGCGTCTCGTGCAGCTTCTCGCCCGGACGCAGGCCGGTATAGACGATGGCGATGTCGCGCCCGGGCTGCTTGCCCGCCAGGCGAATCATCTGCTCGGCAAGCAGTCGGATCGGCACCGGCTCGCCCATGTCCAGCGTATAGATGGCGCCATGCGACGCCGAGGCCGCCGCCTGCACGATCAGCTGGCTGGCTTCGGGAATGGTCATGAAGTAGCGCGTCACCTGTGGATCGGTGACCGTCACCGGGCCGCCCTGGCGGATCTGCTCCCGGAACAGCGGCACCACGCTGCCGGCCGAGTCCAGCACGTTGCCGAAGCGCACGGTGACGAAGCGCGTGCTCACCGCCTGGTCGTCCAGCGACTGGCACACCATTTCGGCGTAGCGCTTGGACGCGCCGAGCAGGTTGACCGGATTGACCGCCTTGTCGGTGGAAATGAACACGAAGGTCGAGACCTTGGCCGCGACACAGGCGCGCGCCACGTTCTCGGTGGCCAGCACATTGTTGCGCACCGCCTCGCGACACTGCCGCTCCAGCAGCGGCACCTGCTTGTAGGCGGCGGCATGGAACACCGCGTCCGGCTCGGCCACCTGCATGGCGTGGCGGATCACCGCCGGATCGCCGCAGTCGCCGAGCACGCAGTCGATCTCCAGATCGGGGAACGTGCGGTGCAGGTCGGCATGGATGGTGATCAGCGCCAGCTCGTTGATCTCCAGCAGCACGATCTTGCGCGCGCCGTGACGCGCGCACTGACGGCACAGTTCCGAGCCGATCGAGCCGCCGGCGCCGGTGACCAGCACGGTCCGCCCGGACAACCAACCCTTGATCAGCTTCCAGTCCGGGGTCACCGGCTTGCGCCCGAGCAGGTCCTCGATCGCGACCTCCTTGAGCTCGCCCGGCAGATAATGGCCTTCGAGCACGTCGAGCAGGCGCGGCACGGTGCGGAACGGCAGGCCGGTGCTTTCGCAGATCGCCACCACACGCTGCATGCCGGCCGCGTCCAACGACGGGATCGCGATCACCAGCAGCTTGGCGGCGGTTTCCTTGGCGATCGCGCCGGCTTCGTCGATGCGGCCGAGGATCGGCAGGCCCTGCAGCTTGGCGCCGTGCAGATGGCCGGCGTCGTCGACGAATCCCACGGGCTGGTAGGCACCGGAACGGCGCAGGTCGCGCACCAGGGCCTCGGCCGCACGGCCGGCACCGACGATCAGCACACGTCGCGCGGTGTCGTCCGAGTGGGCGATTTGGTAGTCCTTCCAGGCGCGGTACAGCAGCCGCGGCGCGCCCAGCAGCGCCGACAGCGCGAACGGATACACCATCAGCACAGAGAGCGGGATCGCGTCGAAGCGGCTGTAGGCCAGCCCCAGCACGATCGCCACCAGGCCATAGAAGCTGGCCTTGAAGATATTGAGCAGGTCGGGAACGCTGGCGAAGCGCCACAGGCCGCGGTACAGGCCCACCTTCCAGAACACCAGCCCCTGGGCCACCAGCACGATGGCGGTGTTGAGGTTCCACAGCGGCAACGGATGCTCGCCGGGGAGCATGGTGTAGCGCGCGGCGTGCAGCAATTGCCAACAGACCCAGACGATGGCCAGATCGTGGAGGACCACGGAGGCCTTGGGAAACAACTCTGTGACTCGGTCGCGCGTGGAAAGCATCAGTGATCCGTGAGAGTTCGGCGCATCCGGTTGCGCAAGGCCAGCCAAAGCACACCTGCCGAACAGAACCAGGCGATCGTCAGACCGGCCTGCGTGCCCGCATCCAGGGGCCTGCCCAGCCGCGCAATTGTAATCGCGACAATGCTGAACAGACCGTAGGCGAGCGTGACGACAGTATGGCTACTGCCGGTGTGTACCCAACGCTGGTAAAAATGTTGCGCGTGCGGTTGCCACCAGCGTTCGCCGGCGAGCATGCGCGAGACGAGCGTGAAGCCTGCGTCGATGGCAAAGGCCGACAGCGGCAGTGCCGGCAGCCAGGGCGCCTGGCCGCCGGCGACGAGGCACCAGGCGAACAGCGCAGCGATCAGGTAGCCAAGCGCGCCACTGCCGACATCGCCAAGGAAAATACGCGCCCGGGGGTAGTTGAACGGCAAAAATCCCGCGCAGGCCACCAGCAGCACCCAGCACGGCCAGCGCAGCGGCGCCGGCAGTAGGCAGGCGAACCCCAGGGCGGCGAGCATCGCCTGGCTGCCGGCCAGTCCATTGATGCCATCCATGAAATTCCAGATATTGATTAGCGAAACCGTCGCCAACCACACCAGCGCGACGATCCACAGCGGCTGGCTCGCCTTGTAGACAAGTGCAGCCAGCAGGGTCGCGGCGACCGCATGCACCAGCAATCGCAGCGCCGCCGATAGCGACCGGTGGTCGTCCCACCAGCCGACGCCAGCGACCAGCACCAGGCCGGCGGCGACGGTGGCGATGCCCGCGCCGTGCTGCGGCCATTGCAGGGCCGCCCAGCCGCAGGCCAGCAGCACCGCCGCCACGATCGCCACGCCGCCGCCGCGCGGCGTCGCCACGGTGTGGCTGCGCCGCTCGCCCGGCGCGTCCATCAACTTGCGTTTGAGTGCGTACTGGCGCGACAGCCAGGTGCCGGCCGCGCTGAACACCCCGAGCGCCAAGAGCAGCGCGGCTCCTGCGATGGGCACTACACCACCGCGTAGTTGAGCAACGGCTTGACCGTGCCCCACTCCTTGCAGCTGGGGCATTGCCAGTGGTGGGTGCGCGCGCCGAAGCCGCAGCGGGTGCAGCGGTAGCTGGGATTGCGCACCAGCAGCTGGTCGGTGATGTGCTTGAGATCCTGCAGAGTCGCGGTGGAATCGGCGCCCTCGGCCAGGGTCAGGTCGATCAGCGCGGACTCGCCGCGCACCGACGGCCGGTCCTTGAGCTGCCGGCCCAGGTAGGAACGCGCGGCGGAAATGCCTTCCTGCGACTCCATCAGGCGGGTCAGCGCCAGCACCGGAGCGATGCCGCGGTAGTGCTCGGTCATCTCCGACAGGAACGCGCGCGCGCCGCTGAGATCGTTGCCGCGGCGATAGCACTCCATCAGCGCCGGCATGATCTCCGGCAGGTAGTCCGGGTCGTGGCGCGCGGCGCGCTCGAAGGCGCGGATGGCGGCCTCGTCGTTGCCGTCGTCGACATCGATGCGCCCTTCCAGGATGCCGGCACGCACCGACTTGGCATCGGCCTGGTAGGCGCGCGCGATCGCCTCCCGCGCCAGATCGTTCTTGCCCGAGGCGCGGTAGCGGTCGGCCAGCTCGCATTCGAACTGGGCGATCAGCTTGCCCATCGGCTCGCCGGTCACCTCTTCGTAGCGGGTGGCGTTGTCGATGGCCTTTTCCCAGTCGCGTTCGGCCTGGTAGATGCCGATCAGGTGCTTGAGCGCCTGCGGCGCACGCTGGTCGATCTGCGCCAGCTCGGTGAACACGGTTTCGGCGCGGTCCAGCAGCCCCGACTTCATGTAGTCCTCGCCCAGCGCCAGCAAGGCCTGCACGCGTTGCGCGTCGCTCAGGTCGCCGCGCTGGACCAGGCCCTGGTGCAGGCGAATGGCGCGGTCGACCTCACCGCGGCGACGGAACAGGTGGCCCAGCGCGACCTGGGTCTCGAAGGTTTCCTTGTCCAGTTCGGCGATGTGCAGGAACAGCTCGATCGCCTTGTCCGGCTGCTCGTTGAGCAGGTAGTTGAGGCCGCGGAAATAGGTGCTGGACAGCCGGCTGACCTGGGTATCGCCATGGCGCTGGCCGCCACGGCGGCCAATCACCCAGCCGCTCAATGCCGCCAGCGGCAGGAACAGGAAGAACCAGAACCACTCGGTCAGAAAGTCCATCGAAGATCAGCGTCCGTCCAAGGGCTGGTGGGCATGGGGGGAAACCGGCGCGACGGCCGGGGTCGCGGCGTTCGCGGCCTTGTTGGCGCGACGCAGCTTGGCATACAGGGGAATCACCAGGGCCGCCAGCACCAGCGAGGCGCCGATCAGCACGCCGGCGAACAGCGAGACAATGATGGCGATGCCGGAGGTGGTGGCGATGCTGGAGAACACGAAGTTGATCTGGATCGGCTGCGAATTGAGCGACCCGATGACCAGGCCGGCCAACAGCAACACCAGCAGGATCAGCAGTCGTGCGATCTTCATGAGCAACTCCAGCGTCGGGAGACACTAGATTAGCCGAACAGGCGTGGATTCCGGCAAGCGCCGGACGCCGGGCTCAGGGCGTGTCGGATTCGACCGGGACGACGCCGCTCACGCGCTCGCGCAGCTCCTTGCCGGGCTTGAAATGCGGCACGTGCTTGCCGGGAAGCGCGACGGACTCGCCGGTCTTGGGATTGCGTCCCAGGCGCGGCGGCCGGTAATGCAGGGAAAAGCTGCCGAAGCCGCGGATCTCGATGCGATCGCCGCCGGACAGGGCGCCGCCCATCATTTCCAACAACGACTTCACCGCCAGATCGACGTCGTCCGACTTCAGATGCGCCTGCTTGCGCGCCAGGATTTCGATCAGCTCGGATTTGGTCATTTACGGATGCGTGCAGTGGGGTCGCAACCTGGCACGGCCCGGGAACACCGGGCCGTGCCAGTAACGCTGCGTGTGGCGGATTACTCGGACTTGTTGCCGTTCAGCTGCGCACGCAGCAGCGCGCCCAGCTGGGTGGTGCCGCCCGACGCGGACTGGTATTCCTCCAGCACTTCGCGCATTTCGGCATCGTCCTTGGCCTTGATCGACAGCTGCAGGGTGCGGCCCTTGCGGTCCATGCCCACGAACTTGGCTTCGATCTTGTCGCCGACCTTCAGGTGCTGGCTGGCGTCGTCGACGCGCTCGTTGGCGATGTCGCGCGCGGCGACGTAGCCTTCGATGCCGTCGGCCAGGTCGATGGTGGCGCCCTTGGCGTCCACTTCACGCACCACGCCCTCGACCTTCGAGCCCTTCGGGTTGGCGGCCATGTACTGGCCGAACGGATCCTGCTCCAGCTGCTTGACGCCCAGGCTGATGCGCTCGCGCTCCGGGTCCACCGCCAGCACCACGGCTTCCAGCGTGTCGCCCTTCTTGAAGTTGCGCACGATGTCTTCGCCGGTGGTGTTCCAGCTGATGTCGGACAGGTGCACCAGGCCGTCGATGCCGCCGTCCAGGCCGATGAAGATGCCGAAGTCGGTGATCGACTTGATCTGGCCGGACACCTTGTCGTTCTTCTTGTGGGTGGCGGCGAAGGTCTCCCACGGATTGGCGGCGACCTGCTTCATGCCCAGCGAGATGCGGCGACGCTCTTCGTCCACGTCCAGCACCATCACTTCGACTTCGTCGCCGACCTGCACGACCTTGGACGGGTTGACGTTCTTGTTGGTCCAGTCCATCTCGGACACGTGCACCAGGCCTTCCACGCCCGGCTCGATCTCGACGAACGCGCCGTAATCGGTGACGTTGGAGACCTTGCCGAACACGCGGCTGTTGGCCGGGTAACGACGCGCGATGTTGTCCCACGGATCCTCGCCCAGTTGCTTCAGGCCGAGGCTGACGCGGTTACGCTCGCGATCGAACTTCAGCACGCGCACGTCCAGCTCGTCGCCGACGTTGACCACTTCGGACGGATGGCGCACGCGCTTCCAGGCCATGTCGGTGATGTGCAGCAGGCCGTCGATGCCGCCCAGGTCCACGAACGCGCCGTAGTCGGTCAGGTTCTTGACCACGCCCTTCAGAATCGCGCCTTCCTGCAGCTTGTCCATCAGCTGCTCGCGCTCTTCCGAGTGCTCGCTCTCGACCACCGCACGACGCGAGACCACCACGTTGTTGCGCTTGCGGTCCAGCTTGATCAGCTTGAACTCCAGTTCCTTGCCTTCCAGGTAGGCCGGGTCGCGCACCGGGCGCACATCCACCAGCGAACCGGGCAGGAACGCGCGGACATCCTTGATGTCCACGGTGAAACCACCCTTGACCTTGCCGCTGATGCGGCCGGTGATGGTCTCGTTCTTCTCCAACGCTTCTTCCAGCTCGTCCCACACCATGGCGCGCTTGGCCTTCTCGCGCGACAGCACGGTCTCGCCGAAGCCGTTCTCGAGCGAGTCGAGCGCGACCTTGACCAGGTCGCCTTCGGCGACGTCGATTTCGCCAGCGTCGTTACGGAACTGCTCGATCGGCACGATGCCTTCGGACTTCAGGCCGGCGTTGATCACCACCACGTCGCCGCGGACTTCCACGACGGTACCGGTGACGATGGCGCCGGGCTTCAGCTTGGCCAGGTTGGCTTGGCTGGCTTCGAACAGTTCGGCAAAAGATTCGGTCATTTGAAATTACTCTAGTGGACACACGGACAGGGCGTTTTCTTCTGGAAAACAGCGACTGTCCACCTGTTAGTCGGCCCGAACAGCGGCCGGGTGTGGAATGGAAAAACCGCAGCGCGGAATTGCGCAGCGGAGCCTTTGACGCTATCGATGGAACATGGATGTTGCGGGTGTAACGAGGAACCGGTGGCGCGGATGACGCCACCAAACTGCTGCCCTGCCCTGCGTGCCGCTCAGACCGGCAGCAACTGCAGGACGCGGCCCACCACCTGGTCGATGTCCATGCCGGTGGTATCGAGGAGGACGGCATCGTCTGCCGGCCTCAGCGGGGCCACCGCGCGTTGCGCATCGCGTGCGTCGCGGGCCATGATCTCGCGCAGCAGGTCGTCGAATATAACCGAAACCCCTTTTTTCTTCAACTGCTTATGCCGGCGCTGGGCGCGCTCCTCGGCGCTGGCGGTCAGGAACACCTTGTACGGGGCGTCCGGAAAAATCACCGTCCCCATATCGCGACCGTCGGCGACCAGCCCCGGCGGGGTGCGGAAGGCGCGCTGGCGCTGTTTCAGCGCCGCACGCACCTCGGGGATGGCGGCGATCGCCGAGGCCACCGCACCGGTGGTCTCCAGGCGCAGCTCGTCGGTGGCATCGGCGCCGTTGATCCGCACCCGCAGGCCGCCATCGGCGACCTCGTCGAACTCTACTCGGGTGTCGAACGTGCAGCGCACCAGGGCGGCGGCGTCGGAAATGTCCAGATTGGCCCAGCTGGCCGCCACCCCGACCGCCCGGTACAGCGCCCCCGAATCCAGGTAATGCCAGCCCAGGCGGGCGGCGACGATGCGGCTGACGGTGCCTTTGCCGGCCCCGGAAGGGCCATCGATGGTCAGGACGGGAGCGGGCTCGTTCATGCGGTTCCTCGGACGGGGGGCGGCGCATTGTAGCGCCGACGCCGGCCGGGCTGGCGCAAGCAGTTGAAACCATGAAGAAAACCAGGCTACAATCGCCGGCTTACTGATCCCGCGCCATGGTTTCGGCCGTGCCGCCCTCCTTCGAATCCACAAGTTTACGCCGAGGTGTGCCATGAAAGTCCTGTCCTCCCTGAAGTCGGCGAAGGCCCGTCACCGCGACTGCAAGGTGGTCCGCCGCCGCGGCAAGGTCTTCGTGATCTGCAAGTCCAACCCCCGTTTCAAGGCGCGTCAGCGCTGATCCGACCCGGCCTGCCCTGCCGCGCCGCGCGCAGCGGTGGCCGGTCGTCGACGAAAGCCGCCTTCGGGCGGTTTTTTGTTATCGAAGTTTGCTGTAATCGGCGCTCGTCCTCTGGGGAGTACACGTGATGAAGCATCGTCTGTCCGTCCTGCCGCTGCTGGCCGTGTTGGGCCTGGCCGGCGGCGCCCACGCCGAGACCCTGCTGGTCGACCGGGTCAAGGAAGAGCCCGCCGCGGCGCTGCCGACCCGCGGCCTGAGCATGGCCCAGGTGCAGGCGCGCTACGGCGCACCGCAGCAGAAACTGGAGCCGCGCGGCGGCCAGAAGCGGCAATGGCCGACCATCAACCGCTGGGTCTATCCGGCCTTCACCGTGTACTTCGAGAAACAGAAGGTGGTGGACGTGGTCGCCAACAAGGCCGACGCCAACGAGATCGGCCCGAAACCCGCGATCCGCTGACGCCGACCCTGCGCCCGGTCGCGCGTGCGCCTGGCCGAGCACCCCAGCACTGCCGCGTCGCGGTCGCCCAGTCGCGGCGCGGCGCAAAGCTCCCGCGCCCCGCCGGTGCGGGATACGAACGACACACACCCTGGCGCGATGCCGGGCACAACCTGAGTAGTGGTCGCAATGACTGATCGTCTTCGCCTTCCCGCGGAATGGGAGCCCCAGTCCGCCATCCTGATCGCCTGGCCGCATGCCGGCACCGACTGGGCCGAGCGCCTGGCCGAGGTCGAGGAAACCTACATCGCCCTGGTCGCGGCGATCGTGCGCTTCCAGCGGGTGCTGATCTGCGTGGCCGACGCCGATCTGCAGATCTACGCAGAGGCGCGGCTGCGCTCGGCGCGGGTGGACATGCAGCGGGTGCGCTTCGTCGAGGCCGAGTACGACGACACCTGGCTGCGCGATTCCGGCCCGATCACCCTGGCGCGCGCCGGCGGCGGCTTCCAGCTGCTGGACTTCCGCTTCACCGGCTGGGGCGGCAAGTTCCAGGCCAGCCGCGACGACCAGTTGGTGAGCGTGCTGGCCGAGCAGGGCCTGTTCGCCGACAGCGACGTGCGCCGCATCGACTTCGCTCTGGAAGGCGGCGCCATCGACTGCGACGGCGCCGGCACCCTGCTGACCACCTGGCAGTGCCTGCACGAGCGCCACCCGCAGCGCAGCCGCGAATCGCTCAGCCACGATCTGGCCGACTGGCTGACGCAGCAGCGCGTGCTGTGGCTGGACCACGGCTACCTGGAAGGCGACGACACCGACGCGCACATCGACACCCTCGCCCGCTTCGCCGGGACCGATGCGATCGTCTACCAGGCCTGCGACGACGCCGGCGATTCGCACTTCGCCGAGCTGCAGGCGATGGGCGCCGAACTGGCCGCGTTGCGTACCGCCGAGGGCGCGCCTTATCGGCTGTTCCCGCTGCCGTGGGCGCAGCCGGTGATCGATCAGGGCCGGCGCCTGGCCGCCTCCTACGCCAACTTCCTGATCGTCAACGGCGCGGTGCTGATGCCGGCCTACGGCGACGCGGCCGATGCGCAGGCGCAGGCGGTGATGGCGCAGGCCTTCCCGCAGCACGAGATCGTGCCGATCCCCTGTCGCGCGCTGATCTGGCAGAACGGCAGCCTGCACTGCATCACCATGCAACTGCCGGCCGGACTGCTGGCGGACTGAACCGCCGCGCCTGCGCCGCACGCCGGCGCAGCACCGAGCACCCGCGCCGCCGCCAAGCGTGGCGCGGGATTCATCTCCCCGGAACCTGCCGCGCGGCCATCCGCGCTACCATGCCGGTTTACCGCGAACCTTGATTCCGCAATGAGCCGAAACACTCTTTCCGTCGCGCTGATCCAGGAGCGCAACCACGGCGACGCCGCGGCGAACCTGGCAGTGATCGAATCGCGTGTGGCCGAGGCCGCCGCGCAGGGCGCGCAGCTGGTGCTGCTGCAGGAACTGCACAACGGCGCGTACTTCTGCCAGCACGAATCGGTGGACGAATTCGACTTGGCCGAGCCGATTCCCGGCCCCAGCACCGAGCGCCTGGGCGCGCTGGCCAAGCGCCATGGCGTGGTCCTGGTCGGCTCGCTGTTCGAGCGCCGCGCCGCCGGGCTGTACCACAACACCGCGGTGGTGTTCGAAAAGGACGGCAGCCTGCTCGGCAAGTACCGCAAAATGCACATCCCCGACGATCCGGGTTTCTACGAGAAGTTCTACTTCACCCCGGGCGATCTGGGCTTCACCCCGATCCAGACCTCGGTCGGCCGCCTCGGCGTACTGGTGTGCTGGGACCAGTGGTATCCGGAAGCGGCGCGGCTGATGGCCCTGGCCGGCGCCGAACTGCTGCTGTATCCGACTGCGATCGGCTGGGACCCCAGCGACGAACAGGCCGAGCAGGAACGCCAGCGCGATGCCTGGATCCTCAGCCATCGCGGCCATGCGGTGGCCAACGGCGTGCCGGTGCTGAGCTGCAACCGGGTCGGCCACGAGCCGTCGCCGCTGGGCGCGTCGGGCATCCAGTTCTGGGGCAACAGCCACGTGCTCGGGCCGCAGGGCGAGTTCATCGCCGAGGCCGGTGGCGAGCCGACCGTGCTGGTCTGCGACGTCGACCTGCAGCGCAGCGAGCACGTGCGGCGGATCTGGCCGTTCCTGCGCGACCGCCGCATCGATGCCTACGGCGACCTGCTGAAGCGCTACATCGACTGACCCGCAGCGCCGCCCCGGTCCTCGCATGCGCTGCGCCGCTGGCTGCGACGCAGCGTACCCCGGCCGCAGGCGCCCATGCCTGTCGCGGCCGATGCCCTCACACCCCCATGCCCGCTGAGCCCCGGCGCTGCCGAGGCGCCCTCCGATGAGTGATGGAATGAACGAACTTTCCCAGGCCGACGGCGACGATGCGCTGTTCGACGGCCAGCCGTACCGCATCGTCGAACGCGATGGCATCCGCTACACCCTGCTCGGCACCGCGCACGTGTCCCTGGCCAGCGTCGCCGCGGTGGAACGGGCGATCGGCAGCGGCCGTTTCGATGCGGTGGCGGTGGAACTGGATCCGCAGCGCCTGCAGGCGCTGACCGATCCGGACGCGCTGACCAAGCTGGACCTGGTGCAGGTGATCCGCAAGGGCCGCGTGGCCCTGTTCGCCGCCAACCTGGCGCTGGCCGCCTACCAGCGGCGCCTGGCCGAGCAACTGGGCATCGAGCCCGGCGCCGAACTCAAGCGCGCAGTCCTGCTGGCGCGCGAACGGCAGTTGCCGGTGTACCTGATCGATCGCGAAGTCGGCCTGACCTTCAAGCGCGCCTCCAGCCGGCTCGGCTTCTTCGGCAAGCTGAAGCTGGCCAGCGGCCTGCTCGGCGGCTTGTTCGCCTCCGACGAGGTCGGCGAGGCGGAGATCGAGAAGCTCAAGCAGGGCGACATGCTCGAAGCCAGCTTCGGCGATTTCGCCAGCGAGAGCCCGGCGCTGTACGACACCATCATCGCCGAGCGCGACCGCTACATGGCCACGCGCCTGCGCGAGGAACAGGCGCAACAGCGCGCGCTGCCGCTGGCCGGCAATGTCGAACCGCTGGATGGCGCCCCCGTTGCCGGCGTGCGCGACGTGCTGGCGGTGGTCGGCGCGGGCCACCTGGCCGGCCTGGCGCGGCACCTGCAGGGCGACCAGGACGACCCGGCGACGCTGCGCAAGGCGCTGGAAGAGGTGCAAACCAAGAAGAAGGTGCCGTGGATCACCCTGACCCTGACCGCGCTGGTGCTGGGCGGCGTGGCCTGGGGCTACTGGCACGGCGGCTTCGCCCTGGGCACCGACCTGCTGCTGCAGTGGGTGCTGTTCACCGGCGGCCTGGCCGGGCTGGGCTGCATCCTGGCCGGCGGGCATCCGCTGAGCGTGATCGCCGGCGCCATCGCCGCGCCGCTGAAGCCGTTCCGCCCGGGCGTGCCGGCCGGGGCGTTCAGCGCCCTGGTCGAAGTGCACATGCGCAAGCCGGCCTATGGCGATTTCCTGGCGCTGCGCGACGATGCGCAGAACCTGCGCGGCTGGTACCGCAACCGCGTCTCGCGGGTGGTGCTGACCTTCCTGCTGACCAACCTGGGCAGCATGCTCGGCGTGTGGCTGGCCGGCTTCCGCATCTTCGGCAAGCTGGCGGGTTGAACACCCGCCGCGCGGCGGCGGCAACTGTCACCGCGCGGGTTCGCCTTTGTGGGAGGGGCTTCAGCCCCGACGCCTCGGCGCTACGGCGTCGGGGCTGAAGCCCCTCCCACAGGTCGTCTGAAGCCTCCGGATCAGGACACCATCTGCGCGGCCATGCCGCGACGCCCACGCGCGCGCCGCACCAGGTTGGCCACGCCGTTGCTGAGATCGTCCAGGATCGCGTAGATGGTCGGCAGGAACAGCAGGCTGACCACGGTCGAGAACGCCAGGCCGCCGGCGATGGCGCGCGCCATCGGGTAGTAGGCCGGGCCGTCGCCGAACATCTGCGTGGTGGTCAGCGAGATCGGCACCATCGCCAGGATCGCCGTGCCCATGGTCATCATGATCGGGCGAAGGCGCTCGCGCGAGCCTTCGATCAGCGCCTCGGTGCGGCCCAGGCCGCGCCGGCGCAGATTGTTGATGTGCTCGATCATCACGATGCCGTTGTTCACCACCACGCCCATCAGTACCAGGATGCCGATGAAGGCCATGATCCCGAAGCTGGTGCCGGTGATCCAGAACAGCCAGAACACGCCGAACACCGAGAACAGCACACCGCTCATGATCGCCACGGGAAACAGCAGCGATTCGAACATCGCGGCCATGACCACGTAGATCATCACCAACGCGATCAGCAGGTTGAACAGCATCTGCTTGCTGGCCTGGTCGTCGTCCTGGCCGTCCGCGCCGTCGAAGCTGTAGCGGTAGCCGACCGGAAAGCTGACTGCGTTGAGGATGTCCTCGATCGCCTGCTTGGCTTCCGGCGCGGTGACCTTGGCGCCGAGGTTGGCGGTGATGGTCAGCGTGGTCTGCCGGTTGGTACGGGCGATCTGGGTCGCGGCCGCGCGCGGCTGCGTCTCGACCAGGCTCAGCAGCGGCACGCTGCGCCCGTCCTGGGTGCGCACGTTGAAGCTGTCCAGGTCTTCCGGCGAGGTCTGCTCGGCACCGGCGAAGCGCACCCACACCGGCACCTCGTTGTCGCCGTGGCGGAACTCGCGCAGCGACGCGCCGCGCAGCGCCAGGCCGACGAAGCTGGCGACCTGCTCGGCGCTGAAGCCGAACGCGGCGGCGCGCTCGCGGTCCACCCGCACCGCCAGTTCGGCGCTGCGATCGCCGCTGTCCACGCGCACGTCGCGCAGCTCCTTGCGCCGCGCCAGCACCGGCACCACGTCGTCGGCGAGCGCGCGCAGCGCCTCGGTGGAATCGCCGACCAACTGCACCTGCACGGTCTGCCCGCCGCCATTGCCGCCATCGCCGCCGTTGCTGTTGCCGACGTGGAAATCCACCCGCGCCGAGCGCGGCAGTTCCTTGCGGATGCGTTCCATCAGTGCCGGCAGGTCGCGGACCTGCTTCAGATCGACGGTGAGCGTGGTGCTGCTGCCCTCCTCCTCGCTGAACCAGGAATACACCTGGGTCACGTGGTATTGCGCGCGGCGCGCGTCGATGAAGCGTTCCAGCCGGGTCACTTCCTCGGCCATCTGCTCGCGCGTGTAGGCGCCCTTCCACTGGTAGCCGATGAAGACCTGCTCGCCGCCGTCGCCGCCGAACATGTCCTTCTTGGTCTGCAGCATCGGGATCACGCTCAGCGCGCTGATCAGCACGATCGCGCACACGCTCCAGCCACGGTGCGCCAGCGACCAGGCCAGCACCCGCGCGTAGCGGCGCTGCAGGCGCGGGATCAGCCCGTGCGGGGAATGCAGCAGCGCTGGGGTGCGCATGCGCGCCGACAGCATCGGGATCAGGCTCACCGCCACCAGCCACGACGCCAGCAGCGACACCGAGATGGTGATGGCGATCTGCGACATGAAGATGCTGATGTTGTTGGTCTCGCCGAACAGGTTCGGCAGGAACACGATGCAATGGCACAGGGTGCCGGCCGACAGCGCGATGGCGACATTGCGGGTGCCGAGGATGGAAGCGCGCTGCGGCTGGTCGGGCATGCGCTCGCGCTCCTGGTAGATGCTCTCCACCACCACCACCGCGTTGTCCACCAGCATGCCCACCGCCAGCAGCAGGCCCATCATGGTCAGGATGTTGAGGGTGACCCCGGCGAAATACATGAAACCCAGGGTGATGGCGAAGCAGATCGGGATCGCCAGGGTCACCATCAGCGTCGACGGCCAGTGCCGCAGGAAGAAGAACAACACCGTCACCGACAGCAGCAGGCCCACCGCGCCGGCTTCGGCCAGCTCCGCCAGCGACGAGGTCACCGCCTTGCCCTGGTTGTCGATGACCTTGATCTGCACGTCGCTCAGCGCCGGCTGCTTGCGGATCTGCTCGACCTCGGCCAGCACCGCGCGCGAGACCTCGACCAGATTCGCGCTGCGCTCCTTGAACACGTCCAGGCCCACCGCCGGACGCCCGTCCAGGCGCCGCCCGTAGCTCATCCGGGTCGGCTTCAGCCGCACCTCGGCGATGTCGCCCAGGCGCAGGCCTTTGGCGTCGATGACCAGGTCGCGCAGCTCCTGCAGGTCGCGCAGTTCGCCGACCGGCTGCACCCGCAGGCGCTGGCCGTTGTCGTCGATCTGCCCGGCCGACAGCGAGAAGTTGAGCTTGCCCAGGCGCTCGCTGAGCTGGTTGAGGCTGAGGTTGTGCGCGCTGAGCCGGTCCGGGGCGATGGCGATCTCGACCTCGTTCGGCGGCGCGCCGGACACCGACACCTTGGCCACCCCGGGAATGCGCTCCAGGCGACGCTTGAACTCGCGATCGAGCATGTCGTACGCGCCGGTCAGGTCGGCTGCGCCGGCCAGGCGTACTTTCAACACCGGCTGGTCGCTGCTGGACCACTTGAACACGTTGTAGCGCCGCAGGTCGGCCGGCAGGTCGGCGCGGATCGCGTCGATGCGCTCGCGCGCATCGGACGCAGCGATGGCGATGTCGCGGTCCCAGTCGGAGAACTCGATGAAGATGTTGGCGCCGTCGGCGGTGGCGGTCGAGCGCATGCGCTTGATCCCGGCCATCGTCGCCAGCGCTTCCTCGGTCGGCCGCACCAGGTTGCGCTCGACCTCGTCCGGGGTCGAGCCGGTGTACGGCAACTGCACGAACAGGAACGGCGCGGAGATGTCCGGCAAGGCCTCCAGCGGCAGGCGGAAGGCGGCGATCAGCCCGACCACCACCAGCGACACGAAGCACATGATGGTGGTGACCGGACGGCGGATGCTGAACTCGGCGACGCTCATGCCGGCGCGCCCTCGCCGTCCTGCAGGCGCTGCTCGCCGTTTTCACGTTGCCGCGCACGTCGCCCGCGTTCGGCGTAGTACGCGTCGGCGCGGCGGTCCAGGCGGTCGTAGACCACCGGGATCACCAGCAGGGTCAGCAACGTGGACACCAGCAGCCCGCCGATCACGGTGATCGCCATCGGCGCGCGCACCTCGGCGCCCTCGCCGCTGGCGATCGCCAGCGGCAGGAAGCCGAACAGCGTGCACAGCGTGGTCATCACGATCGGCCGCAGCCGCGAGCGTGCGCCTTCGATCAGCGCCGCGCGCTTGGCCACGCCTTCCTCGCGCAACTGGTTGACCTTGTCGATCAGGATGATCGCGTTCTTGGTCACCAGGCCCACCAGCAGGATCAGGCCGATGAACACCACCACCGACACCGGCTTGCCGGTCAGCAGCAGCGCCAGCACCGCGCCGACCAGCGCCAGGGGGATGGTGAACAGGATGACGAACGGGTGCAGCAGCGACTCGAACTGCGAGGCCATCACCAGGTACACCAGGAACACCGCCAGGCCGAACGCGAACAGCAGCGAGCGCGCCGATTGCGCCAGTTCCTCGCCCTGCCCGCCGATGTGCATGCCGACGCCGGCGCCGAGCGGATCGCGCGCCACCATCTCGCCGACCTCGCGCACCGCCGTGCCCAGGTCGATGTCGCGCAGATTGGCCGAGACGATCGCCACGCGGATCTGGTCGGCGCGGTGGATCTCGCTGGGACCGGTGGTGGCGACCACGTCGGCGACCGCGTCCAGGGTCACCGGCCGGCTGCTGCCCGGATTGACGATCAGCCGGCGGATGCTGTCGACGCTGGCGCGGTCGCTCTGCTGCGCGCGCACCAGCACGTCGATCTTGCGGTCGCGGAAGCTGTAGCGGGTGGCGACGTCGCCGCGCACCTTCTTCACCACCACGTCGGCGATCTGCCGGGTGGTCAGCCCCAGCGCGCCGGCGCGCTCCTGGTCGAAGCGGATCTGGATCTCCGGGAAGCCCTCCTCCACCGTGGATTTGACGTCGGCGAAGTGGCCGTTGCCGCGCAGCAGCGCCGCCAGCTTCTGCCCGGCGTGCTGGATGGTCTGCAGGTCCTGGCCGCGCAGTTCGATCTCCAGCGGCGTGGAGAAACTGAACAGCTCCGGCCGGCTGAAACCGACCTGCACGCCCGGATGGTTGCGCATCGTCGCGCGCATGCGCTCGCTCTGCTGCGCCTCGAACTGCGCGCTGCCGCCGCCGGCCATGGCGATGGTCAGCTTGCCGATGTTCTCGCCGCTCTCGGTGGGGTTGGCGTCGAGCCGGGTGCCGCTGCCGCTGACGCCGTACAGCGCCTGCACGCCCGCGTCCTTGCCGTGCACCTCCTGCAGTTCGCGCACCAGCGCGTCGGTCTGCCGCAGCGGCGTGCCGGCCGGCAGCTTCACCGTCATCTCGAAACGATCCTGCGCCAGCTGCGGGATCAGGTCGGCGCCCAGCAGCGGCGCCACCGCCAGGGTCGCGGCGAAGGCCAGCGCCGCCAGTCCCAGCACCCAGCCCGGACGCGCCAGCGCGCCGGGCAGCAGCCGCAGGTAGCCGCGCTCGGCCAGCGCGTACGGCGCCATCGCCAGGGCGCTGGCCTTGCGCATCACCGGGGCGACCACCGCCACCGCACCGCGCCACAGCCGCACGCACAGCCAGGCCACGCCGAAGAACACGCCGCGCACCGCTGCACCTGCGCCGCGCCGGCTCCAGGCCAGCGGCTTCAGCCAGCCGCGCCGCGGCTGCCAGTGCGGCGGCGCCGGTTCCACCGGGAACGCCAGCGGCGCACGGCCCTTCAGCGAGCTGAGCATCGGGATCAGCGTCATCGACACCACCAGCGAGATCGCGATGGCGATCGCCACAGTCAGCGCCTGGTCGCGGAACAGCTGCCCGGCCACGCCCTCCACGAACACCAGCGGCAGGAACACCGCGATCGTGGTCAGGGTCGAGGCGACCACCGCCATGCCCACCTCGCGGGTGCCGACGATCGCCGTATCCAGCACGCTCAGCCCGCGCTCGCGCGCCTTGGCGATGCTTTCCAGCACCACGATCGAATCGTCCACCACCAGGCCGGTGGCCAGCGCCAGGCCGCCCAGCGACATCACGTTGAGGCTCAGGCCGAGCCTGTCCATGAAGAAGAACGTGGTCACGATCGACACCGGCAGCGACAGGCCGATCACGAACGTGCTCCACCCATCGCGCAGGAACAGGAAGATGATCAGGATCGCCAACAGGCCGCCGATCACCGCGTCCTTCTTGACGTCGCCGATGGCGTGCTCGATGAAGCGCGACTGGTCTTCCAGCGTGGTCAGTTCGGCGTCGGCGGGAATCTGCGCCTGCAGTTGTTCCAGGCGCTTGCGCAGCGCCGCCGCGGTGGCCACGGTGTTGGCGTCGCCTTCCTTGTAGATGGCCAGTTCCACCGCCTCCTTGCCGCCCAGGCGGATGATCGCCTCGCGCTCCTTGTAGCCCTGCCGCACCTGCGCCACGTCCTTGAGCCGGATCGGCATGCCGCCAGCGACGGTGGTGGTCGTGCTGGAGGTCGCGCTCTGCGCCGCCGAGGCCGCCGCGATCGCGGCTTCCGAGCCGGTGGAGGCGGCGATCGCATACATCTGCTGCAGGGCCGCGTCGGCCGCGTTGCCGCCGGCGCCCTGGGTGGTCAGCAACAGGTTGCGAATCTCGTCCAGGTCGGCGAACTGGTTGACCGTGCGCACCAGGTAGCGCTGCGTCCCCTGCTCCAGGCGTCCGCCGGAGAGATTGACGTTCTCGTCCTTGAGCCGCGCGATGACCGTGTCGATCGGCATGTTGAGCTGCGCCAGCCGCTGCTGGTCGATGTCGACCTGGATCTCGTCCTCCAGCCCACCGCCGACCTTGACCGCGGCCACGCCCGCCACCGGCTCCAGCTTCTTCTTCAGGTCCTCGTCGGCGTAGCGGCGCAACTGGGTCAGCGCGCGCACCGCCTCGGCGTCGGTGTGCGCGGCGGTCTTGCTCGACAGCACCAGGCGCATGATCGGTTGGGTGGACGGATTGAAGCGCAGCAGCACCGGCGCCTTGGCCTCCAGCGGCAGCGACAGCGCCTCCATCTTGTCGCGCACCTCCAGGCTGGCCTGGTCCATGTTGGTGCCCCAGGCGAACTCCAGCACCACGTCGCTCTGCCCGGTGCGCGAGACCGACTTGAGCTTGCGCAGGTTCTTGACCACGCCGACCGCTTCTTCGACCGGCTCGGTCACCAGCGTCTCGATCTCCGACGGCGCGGCGCCGGCGTACTCGGTGCGCACGGTCAGGGTCGGATAGCTCAGGTCCGGCAGCAGGTTGACCTTGAGCCCGTGCAGCGCGATCGCGCCGAACAGCAGCATGGTCAGCGTGATCATCGCGATGGTCACGCGGCGGCGGGTGGCGAACTCGACCAGGCCGCCGCCGTGCGCGGCGGCGGGCGCAGGCGGTGCGTGCGCGTCGGAATCGGCGCCGTGCATCAGCGCGCTCCGCCGGTGGTGGCCGGGGCGGCTTCGGCCACCTCGCGCTGCGGCGCGATCACCTGCACGCGGCTGCCGTCGCGCAGCGCGACCTTGCCGGCGGTGACCACCTGGTCGCCGGGCTGCAGGCCCTGGCGGATCTCCACCCACGGCCCTTCGGCATAGCCCAGCGTCACCGGCACCCGCGCGACCTTGCCGGCGACCACGCGGAACACCGCCGGCTCGCCGTCGTCGAGCAGCGCCAGCCGCGGCACCACCAGCGCATCGGCGCGCTGGTCGTAATCGATGCGGATGCGGCCGAACATGCCCGGCTGCAGCGCCTCCGCCCCTTCGTCGAAGGCGCAGACCACGCGGAAGGTGCCGCTGCCGGCATCCACCACCGGCGCGATGCGGTCGACCCGGCCGCGGAACTGCTTGCCCGGCAGCGCATCGGCCAGCAGGGTCACCGGCTGCCCGGTCTTGAGCGTGGCCAGCTCGCGCTCGGGCACGTTGAGCGTGGCCTCCAAGCGCGAATCGTCGACGATGCGGAAGATCGGCGTGTTGATCTGCACGAAATTGCCGGTCTTGATCGAACGCGAGGCGATCACCCCGGAGATCGGCGCCACCACCGTGGCATAGGACAGCTCCAGCGCGGCCAACTGATGTTGCGCGCGCACGTTGGCCAAGTCGTATTTGATCTGGTCGACGTCGGCGGCGCTGACCAGTTGCTGGCCCACCAGTTGCTGCGAGCGGCGGTAGTTGTTCTCCAGCTTGCGCAGCTGCGCCTCGCTTTGCGCCAGCGCCAGCCGCGCGCGGTCGGGGTCCAGCCGCACCAGCGGCTGGCCGGCGCGCACCTGCTGGCCTTCCTCGGCTAGCACCGCCAGGGCCACGCCGGAGGTCTTGGCCACCACCTGCGATTCGGCGCGCGCTTCCAGCGCCGCGGTGCCGCTGTAGCTGGCCGCCACCGCGCGGCGACTGGCCGCCGCCACCTCCACCGGCACCGCCTCCGGTGCCTTTTCGCTGTCGGCGGCCTTGGCCTTGGCCTCGGCGGCCGGCTTGCAGGCGCTCAGCAGCAGCGTGGTGGTGACCAACAGCGCGGCAGCGCAAGTGGCAGTGCGGCGCGTGAGCGATCGCGTCATCGTGGTGTCCTTGGTGGATGGCGTGAATGGTGTTGTAGATAAGTAGATCACCAATCGACGTCGTGCCGAATGCCCCAAAGGTCACGGGTCGCCTACCGCCGCCAGTTTCGAAGCCGCGAAAGGTGAGGCTATACTCGGGCCGTTCCGTGTTCCCCCACGCCGGAACCCCAATCCGTCCTCCGGACCACGAAACCATGCGCACGCAGCCGCTAGCCGCTTGTTTTGCTCTGGCCGTACTCGTTTCTGTTGGGGCCGCCCCGGCGATGGCGCAGACCGCGCCGGCGCCCGCCGCTCCCGCCGCCGCAGCCGCGGCACCCGCGCCTGTTCAGGGCAACGCGGCCAACGGCCGGGTGCTCACCTACACCTGCCAGGGCTGCCACGGCGTCACCGGCTACAAGAACGCCTACCCCAGCTACCGCATCCCCAAGATCGGCGGGCAGTCGGCGCAGTACCTGACCCAGGCGCTGACCGAATACCGGCTCGGCAAGCGCAAGCATCCGACCATGCAGGCCCAGGCGGAAAGCTTCTCCGACCAGGAGATCGCCGACATCGCCGCTTTCCTGTCCACCCTCAAGTAGGCCTCCCATGCCGAACGCCGCGCACGCCTTGCGTCCCGCCCTCGTCCTGCTTGCCGCCCTGTGCCTGGGGGCCTGTTCGCAATCGCAGGTGGAATCCACCAGCAAATCCGCCGGCGACCCTGGCCACGCCAGCGGCGAGCACGGTTCCGGCTCCTCCGCCGGCCTGCCCGGCGGGCGCATCGACGCCGGCGACAAGCTGGCCCACGCCAAGGGCAAGGCCACCGGGCAGAGCTGCATCGACTGCCACGGCGCCGACGGCAACGCGCCGATCGACCCGACCTATCCCAAGCTCGGCGGCCAGTACGGCGATTACCTGGCACACGCGCTGCAGGCCTACCGCGGCGGCACCCGCACGCATCCGCTGATGAGCCCGCAGGCAGCGCAGCTGAGCGACCAGGACATCGCCGACCTGGCCGCCTACTTCGGCTCGCGCAGCAGCCAGTTGCGCGATTTGCACGGCGTGAACTGAGCGCACCGCGCGCAGGGACCTCGCACGCCACATGACGCGCCCGGTCGCCTGCGCCAGACTGCGCCGAGCAGCGGCGACGGGACTGCGCACAGAGCGCGCTCCGGATGCGACACCGTCGACGCGTGACCAGCTCGCCGCCACTCTCGCGTGGTGCGCGATCCGGTGGCGCTTCGACCCTATCCAACGACGTGAGGCACACACTTAAGAGCGGCTTCATCCGCGATGAGCCCTCGCAGGCAACGCCGTGCCAGCTGAAGTCGTCCACTCGGACCAAACCGCGCCCGGTCCGCGTGTGCCGCAGCTGGTGATGTGCGGCGCCCGCATGTGTGAGCGGGCGGATAGCCCGCCACTCAGCGACTGCCGTTGTCTTCCTGCAGCTCGCGTTTGAACGGCACGTTCGGCGGCGGCCGCGCGCCAGCCGGCTGCTCGTTGAGATTGGGGTCGGTGATGCTGCAGCCGCCGCCCACCTGCAGAATCGAGACCACACAGGAAATGCTGCTGGTGGTGCCCGGAATCGGGATCTTCACCGACTTGATGCCGCGCCGCACCCACTCTTCCAGCAGCGTCGCGTTCGGCAGCCAGTACTTGTCGAACGAAGTCGGCGTGTAGTCGTACGGCGGACGTTTGAGCCATTCCCCGGCCTTTTCGATGCGCTCCCGCGTCCAGGTGTCGGTCTCCGAGCCGGGTGCGCTGCGCGCCGGTGCCTGGTCGTTGCCGCGGCCATCGGCCAGGCGCACGCTGCCGTCGGCATTGAACAGGCCGCCGCCCTTGCTGGCGCCGGCACCGGCATCGCCGGGGCGGTTGCGTGCGGCCGCACCCCAGTCGTCGCCGCGCTGCGGCGTGGCCCAGCCGCCGTCACGTGCGACCGGCGCCGGACCGCTGCCCGGGCTCGCGGCCTGGCTGCCGGGCGGCGCGGTGCCGGCCGCGGGCGCGGTCGGCTTGGCAGTCGCACTGGCCGCAGCGCCGGCCGGCGCCGGCTGCGGGGTCTGCGCGCTCGCCGGCGTCGTGTCCGGGCTTGCGGCCGGGGCAGCCGCCGGTGCCGGCGTGGGTGCGCTCGCGGTGGCGGTGCTCGGCGTCGGCACTTCGATCTGCCGCACCTGCGGCACGTCCGCACTGCGCAACACCGGCGTGGGCGTCGGCGTGCGCAGCTGTGGTGCGGGAACCTGCACCTGCGGCAGCGGTGCCGGCACTTCCCGTTCGCGCACCTGTACCTGCGGTGCGACTGGGCGCGGCACCGCGATGTCGCGCGACCGCAGTTGCGCCACGGTCGGCACGTCGGTGACCACTTCGACCTCGCGCACCGACACCTGTACGTCGGGCGGCACCACCGCGCGCGGTGTCGGCACCGCTACACGCACGCTCGGTGGCGGCGGCAGTACGAAGTCGCGGGTGGGCGTCGGCGTTTCGGTCACCTGCAGCGGCTGCTCAACCGGCGGCGGTGGCGGCGCACTGGCCGTGGTCGGCGCGGGCACCGGCGGAGCCGGCGCTGGCTCCGCGGCCGGTGCAGGCGCGGGCGCTGCAGCGGCCGGCGGCGTCGGGCGCGCACGCGGCGGGGTCGGCGACGTCGCCTCCGCGGATGCCGCCGCCTCGGCCGGCGCCCCACCGCCGCTCTCGGCGGGCGTGCCGCGGCCGACGAATTCCACCTGCACGCGTCCGGCCTGGTCCGCATCGGTCAGCGGCGGCAGCCAGCGCACGAACGCCACCCACAGCAGGAACACCGCGAACAGCAGATGCAGCAGCAGGCTGAGCAGCACGGCGATGCGCCGCCACCAGCGCTGGTCGTACGGCGCCGGATCCCAGTGCTGCCACCACAACCGGCGGAACGCCTGCCACAGCGGCAAGGCCGGCAGGCGCAGGGTCGCCGGCGGCTGCGCCGGCGGCATCGCCGCGATCAGTTCGGGAGCCGCGAACGGCCGCGGCAGCGCAGGCTGCGCCGCGATCCAGTGCGCCCATGCATACGGCAGGCCGGTGCGGCGATCGCGCAGCAGCTTGCGCGGCGTGCGCGCCAACAACACATCGAGGATGTCGGCGGCGCGCGTCACCGGCAGCGAAACGTCAGGCGGCCGAATCGCGCGGGATGTAGGGAGCGCTGCCGCTGTCGTGGTCGGTGGCGTCGCGCACCGCGGTCACCCCCGGCACGCGGCCCATCAGCGTCTTCTCGATACCCTGCTTCAAGGTCACGTCGGCCATGCCGCAGCCGTGGCAGCCACCGCCGAAGCGCAGCAGCACCACGCCGTCGGCGGAGACTTCCTGCACCGCCACGCGGCCGCCGTGCTGGGCCAACTGCGGATTGACCTCGTTCTCCACCACCCAGCGCACCCGCTCCACCAGCGAGGCCGCCTCGCCCGGCGCTTCGCCCTTGATCTTGGGCGCCTTGATGGTGAGCTGCTGGCCGGTGCCCTGGGTGACGTAGTCGATTTCGGCGCCGTCGAGCCAGCCGACGCTGTCGGCCGCCACGTACAGGGTAAAACCGGCGCAGTCGATCGCCCATTCGTCGCCGGCCAGG
Organism: Xanthomonas sp. LMG 12459; assembly: GCF_009192905.1. NCBI lineage: Bacteria > Pseudomonadati > Pseudomonadota > Gammaproteobacteria > Lysobacterales > Lysobacteraceae > Xanthomonas > Xanthomonas sp. LMG 12459. Next base: position 61,966 of record NZ_NSGT01000032.1, on the reverse strand, counting down.
TCCGCCGGCTCGGCGAACTCCAGCCGCGCATCGGCGCGCGGGGTGCCGGCATCGACCGCGCTCAGGCGCACGCCCATGCCGGGCACGGCCTCGCGTTCGAGCAGCTTGCGGAAATGGGCCTGTGCGTTGTCTGAGATCTGGATCATGCGGGTATTCTAGACCCTTCCACGCCCTGCGCTCATCGCGGGCGGTATCTTGACCGGCCCTGTCCGTTCCACCGCAGAGACCTTCCATGAACGACCTGATCCCGCTCGCCCAGGCCCATTGCTCGCCCTGCAAGGGCAGCGAATACAGACTGACCCAGGCGCGCCTGGCCGAACTGCTGCCGCAGGTGCCCGGCTGGGAAGTGGTCGAGAACGGCAACGCGATCAGCCGCACCTTCCGCTTCCCCGACTATTACCGCACCCTGGCCTTCGTCAACGCGTTGGCCTGGATCGCGCACCGCGAAGACCACCACCCCGACCTGGGCGTGCACTACGACCGCGTGGTGGTGCGCTATTCCACCCACGACGTCGGTGGCCTCAGCGAGAACGACTTCATCTGCGCCGCCAAGGCGTCCGCTCTTCCGGAATGACCCACATGACCGTTGCCGCCCGCCGTCTGCTCCCCCTGGCCTGCCTGAGCGCCGTGCTGCTCAGCGCCTGCGGCCAATCCCAGCAATCCCAGCAACACACCGTGACCCAGCCGCCGACCGAGGTCGCCGCGGTGAAGACACCGCCGCCGGACTACCCGATCGACGTGGCCTGCGCCGGCATCGGCGGCACCGTGGTGCTGAAGGTGGTGGTCGGCGTGCAGGGCAAGCCCACCGAAGTCGACGTGGTCACCGGCAGCGGCCAGGCCAAGCTCGACGCCTCGGCGCAGCAAGCCGTGCGCGGCTGGACCTTCAATCCCGCTACCCGCAACGGCCAAGCGGTGCCGTGGACCATCCAGGTGCCGGTCAACTTCAATCCGCCGCAGCCGCGCCCGGACCGTTGCTTCGCGCTGGACGCGCAGGCGCACAAGGCCGGCTGAACCACGGGCGCGCACCGCGCGCCTTCACGCGACACCCGCACCGCGCCGGGTTTGATCGACGCCTCGTCCTCGGAGCCGCCGGCGCATGCTGGAGATCCCACTGCACAATGTCCTGGTCGCGCTCGCCGTGACCCTCGGCGCCGGCCTGACCACCGGCCTGGGCAGCGTGCTGGTGTTGTTCAGCAAGGGACCCAATCCACGCCTGCTCGCCTTCGGCCTGGCGTTCTCCGCCGGCGCGATGGTGTACGTATCGCTGACCGAAATCCTCGGCAAGTCGATCGCCGCCTTCAGCGCGGCCTTCGATCCGCGCCTGGGCCAGGCCTACGCCACCCTGGCGTTCCTGGCCGGCATGGTGCTGATCGTGACCATCGACCGGCTGGTGCCCAATCCGCACGAAAGCCTCAACAGCCGCGACCCGCTGTTCCGCGACGACAACCGCGCCTACGTCAAGCGCGTCGGCCTGCTCACCGCGGTGGCGATCACCGCGCACAACTTTCCGGAGGGTCTGGCCACCTTCTTCGCGACGCTGGAGAGTCCGGCGGTGGGCATGCCGCTGGCCTTCGCCATCGCCGTGCACAACATCCCCGAGGGCATCGCCATCGCGGTGCCGGTGCATTACGCCACCGGGCGCAAGTCCTATGCCTTCGCCGCCAGCCTGCTGTCCGGCCTGGCCGAGCCGATCGGCGCGCTGATCGGCTACGTCGCGCTTGCGCGCTTTTTGTCCGAGGCGGTGTTCGGTGCGGTGTTCGGGCTGATCGCTGGGGTGATGGTGTTCCTGGCCCTGGACGAATTGCTGCCGGCCGCCAAGCGCTACGCACAGGGGCACGAGACGGTGTACGGCCTGGTCGCAGGCATGGCCACGCTGGCGCTCAGCCTGGTGCTGTTCCGACTGTCCGCACCGGTCTGATGGCAGCGGCCGACGCCGGCTGAACGCGCGCTCGCTGGCCTGCGCGAGCGCGCTGCGCAGAAAGGTCGCAGACACCCAAGGCGGCGCATGCTGCGGCCACCTTCGCCCCGCTCGATGAGGTGTCGCATGGATCTCCGTCCCCTGCCCCCGGCCAGGCTGGCCCTGTTCACCGCACTGAGCGTGGTGGCGCTGGGCGCCTGCCAGCGGCAGGACACGCCCACTCCTGCGGCCCAGGCCGATGCGCCCGCCCCGGCCGCGGCACCCGCACCTGCCCCCTATGTGGCCCCGACCGCCGACCAGCTCTATCAACTGGTCGCGCCGATCGCGCTGTTCCCGGACAAGCTGCTGGCGCAGACCCTGGCCGCCTCGGTGTACCCGGACCAGGTGGTGTCCGCGCAGGATTGGCTGCGCAACAACCGTACCCTGTCCGCCACCGACCGCCTGCAGGCGGCCGCGGCGCAACCCTGGGACCCCAGCGTCAAGGCGCTGACCGCCTTCCCCGACGTGGTCGACCAGTTGGCCGGCAACGGCGACTGGACCCGCGCGCTGGGCGACGCCTATGCCCACGATCCCAACCAGGTGCTGGACGCGGTGCAGGTGATGCGCCAGCGCGCTCAGGCGCAGGGCCACCTGCGCAGCACCCCGCAGCAACGCGTGCAGGTGGTGCAGCGCACCGTGGTGCAACCGGCCCCGGCCTACGCCGACGCGGTGCCGCCGCCGACCCGCACCATCGTCATCGAACCGGCGCAGCCGGACGTGGTCTACGTGCCGCGTTACGACCCCGACGTGGTCTACGGCGCACCGGTCAACGTCTACCGCGAGTACCGCTATCGCCCGCCGCGCCCCTACTACGACACCGGCGACCTGGTCACCGCCGGCATCATCTCCTTCGGCGTTGGCGTGCTGGTCGGCGACGCGCTCGAACACCACCACCACAGCGTGTTCGGCTGGCTGGAACCGGCGCCGCCGTGGCACAGCTGGGGCTGGAACAACTGGGGGGTGAACTGGAACGCGCCGCCGTCGGCGCCGAACTACGTGGTCTACCGCAACAGCGTGTACGCGCCGCGCACCACCATCATCAACAATCACTACGACAACCGCAGCTACGTGCACAACGACTACCGCGGTGCGCCGCCGCCGGTTGCGCCGATGGGCGGTCCGGGCGGGCAGCAGGCCTTCGCTGCCGCGCGTGCGCCCGGGGCCGCGATGGCCGCCGCGGCGATGGCGGCGCGCACCCCGGCAGCCGCGTTCGGGCCGGCCCGCGCGCAGCCGCCGGCGATGCCGCAGACCATGCCGCATTTCACCAGCCAGATGCTGCAGGCCGGCCGCCCGGTCGCGGCGATGCCACCGTCGGTGCAGCGCCTGCCGGCCCCAGGCACCCCGGCGGCCATGGCGACCGCGCGCGATCCGCGCCTGCTGCCCGGTTTTGTGCAGCATGCCGCAGCTCCGCAACGCAGCGTGGCGATGGCCCAGCCGAGCGCGCCGCGCGCGGCTCCGGCGATGCCGGTCCCGCAGTTCCATGGCCGCCCGGTACCGCAGGCGCTGACGCCCAGCCAGGCGCCGCGCGAGGCCATCGCCAACCGCGGCATGCCGGAAGCGCGCTTTGCGGAACCGCCGCGGCGCGGCGACCCGGGCATGCAGCCGTCCGGTTTCGCCCGCGAGATGGCACGCACGGAGCCGCCGCGCCAGGCGATGCCGAGCGAAGCCCCGCGCGCGCAGGCCTGGCATGCGCCGGCGCCCGAGCGCGAGGCGCGCGCGCCGCAGATGCCGCGCGAGGCGATGCGTGCGCCGATGCCGGAACCGCGCCAGGAGCAGCGTCAGGAACAACGCCAGGAGCAGCGCGTGGCCCGCTTCTCCCCGCCTCCGCGCATGCCCGAGCCGCGGCCGGCCGAGTCGCATCCGGCACAGCGCCCGGCACCCGCCCATCACGACGGGCACCACGATCACGACCATCACGAAAGCTGAGCGCAGTGCGGGGGCGGCAGCAGGCCGCTCCCGCGGGCCTGGGTCAGCCGAGGCGGTTCAGCGCTTCGGCCAGTTCGTCGGCCAGCGGGGCATTCAATAGATAAGGCGTCTTGCCGTCGTCCAGGCTGAATTCCAGCGAGGCGGCATGCAGGAACAGGCGCTTGAGCCCGATCTGCTCGCGCAGGCGCTTGTTGACCGCCGGATCGCCGTACTTGTCGTCGCCGGCGACCGGATGCCCGAGGTGCTGGGCGTGCACGCGGATCTGATGGGTGCGACCGGTCTCGATCCGCACCTCGCAATAGGAATGCCCGCCGCGCCGCTCCAGCACCCGGAAGTGGCTCAGCGACGGCTTGCCCGCCGCGTTCACCTGCACGTGGCGCTCGCCGCCCTGGCGCAGGCCGATGTGCAGCGGCGCGTCCACGCTCATGGTGCCGTCGGGCATGCGCCCGACCAGCAGGGTCAGGTAGCGCTTGCTGATGCCGCGGCCCTGGACCCGGTCGTCCTCGCGCATCAGCGCCTGCAATTCGGTCAACGCCGAGCGCTTCTTCGCCACGATCAGCAGCCCGGAGGTGTCTCGGTCGAGCCGGTGCACCAACTCCAGCGACTGATTGGGACGCAGCGCACGCAGCGTCTCGATGGCGCCGAAACTGATCCCGCTGCCGCCGTGGCTGGCGACGCCGGATGGCTTGTTCAGCGCCAGCAGCCGCGCGTCCTCGTAGACGATCGCCGCCTCCAGCCGGGCCATGAACGCATCCGGCGGCGCGCTCTTCTCGCCCTCCTCGGTCAGCCGCACCGGCGGGATGCGCACCTCGTCGCCGGCCTCGAGCTTGCGCTCGGCCTTGGTGCGGCCGCCGTTGACCCGCACCTGGCCGCTGCGCATCAGCTTGTAGATCAGGCTGCGCGGCGCGCCCTTGAGCTGGCCGAGCAGGAAATTGTCTACGCGCTGTCCGGCCCTGTCTTCCGGGACCTTGAGAATGCGCACCGCGCTGGTCGCGACATCGCGCGGCTTTGGAGGGATCGGGGGGGAAGTCATCAGGCAGTTTATTCTGTTACACTCGGGGGGCGAGATAAGGGTTTGATTTCGTTGGAAGTTAGTTGAGGGCCAGAAGCCCGGCTTACGACGATTCCGGCACAGTGCGCGACCACCGCCCCCGGGGCGGCCATGTTAGCGGCTCACCGGCCTACCCGGCCATCGCCGGATGCCGCAAGCGTCCGCGCTGAACATGCCCCGTGCGGCGCCCAGCCTGGCTGGAGTCGCCGCCGGTCCTGAACCACCTAAAAGCAAGAAGCGCTCCCGCGGCTCGCCGTGGTGTCGTAGCGCTGGAAACCCAAGACGCCCACCCCGCGCCTGCGCGATGGGCGACGAAGCGTGACCAGAAGCGAAACCCCATGGCGTTCCGCGCGGTAGCAGCGCGAGGAACGCAACAATGAAGCGAATGCTGATCAACGCCACGCAGGCAGAAGAACTGCGTGTGGCCATCGTGGACGGCCAGACCCTGTACGACATCGACATCGAGCAGCCGTCCAAGGAACAGAAGAAGTCCAACATCTACAAGGGCCGCATCACCCGGCTCGAACCCTCGCTGGAAGCGGCCTTCGTCGAGTACGGCGGCGAGCGCCACGGCTTCCTGCCGCTGAAGGAAATCTCCCGCGATTACTTCCAGGCCGGCGTCGACCACAACAAGGCGACGATCCGCGAACTGCTGCGCGAGGGCCAGGAAGTCGTGGTCCAGGTAGACAAGGAAGAGCGCGGCAACAAGGGCGCGGCCCTGACCACGTTCATCTCCCTGGCCGGCCGCTACATGGTGCTGATGCCGAACTCGCCCAGCGCCGGCGGCGTCTCGCGCCGCATCGAGGGCGAGGACCGCGCCGCGCTGAAGGAAGCGCTGGACAAGCTGAACATCCCCGACGACATGGGCGTGATCATCCGCACCGCCGGCGTCGGCCGCGATGCCGAAGAGCTGCAGTGGGACCTGGACTACCTGCTGCAGGTGTGGAAGTCGATCGCCGAGGCCGCCCTGGCCAAGCCGGCGCCGTTCCTGATCTACCAGGAGTCGCGGCTGATCATCCGCGCCCTGCGCGACTACCTGCGCGCCGACATCGGCGAGATCCTGGTCGACACCGCCGAGATGTACGGCGACGCCCAGGAGTTCATGCAGCAGGTGATGCCGCAGAGCCTGCGCAAGCTCAAGCACTACACCGACGACATCCCGCTGTTCAACCGCTTCCAGATCGAGTCGCAGATCGAGGCCGCCTACGAGCGCAGCGTGCGCCTGCCGTCCGGCGGCTCGATCGTGGTCGACCAGACCGAGGCGCTGACCGCGGTGGACGTCAACTCCTCGCGCGCCACCAAGGGCAGCGACATCGAGGACACCGCGTTCCAGACCAACCTGGAGGCGGCCGAAGAGGTCGCGCGCCAGCTGCGCCTGCGCGACCTCGGCGGCCTGGTGGTCATCGACTTCATCGACATGGCCTCCAACAAGCACCAGCGCGAGGTCGAGAACCGCCTGCAGAACGCGCTCAAGTACGACCGCGCACGGGTGCAGATCGGCCGCATCTCGCGCTTCGGCCTGCTGGAGATGAGCCGCCAGCGCCTGCGTCCGTCGCTGGGCGAATCCAGCCAGATCGTCTGCCCGCGCTGCGACGGCCACGGCCGCATGCGCAGCGTCGAGTCGCTGTCGCTGTCGATCATCCGCGTCGCCGAGGAGCACGCGATGAAGGAGAACACCGGGCAGGTGCTGGTCCAGGCCCCGGTGGAGATCGCCAACTACCTGCTCAACGAAAAGCGCCGCGCGCTCAGCGAGATCGAGAAGCGCCACGACGCGCCGATCGTGATCGTCGCCGACGAGCAACTGCACACCCCGCACTACGAAGTGACCCGCCTGCGCGAGAACGAGCTGGGCGAGGAAAGCACCAAGCCCAGCTACCAGCGCGGCACCCCGCGCAAGCTGCCGGTGCACGCGCTGACCAAGGCGCAGTTGAACATCCCGGCGCCTGCGGTGACCAATGTGAAGCACTCGCAGCCGGCCCCGGTGCGCGAAGTGGTCGAAGAACCTGTGGCCGCACCGGCACCGGCACCCGTGGTTGCGCCGGTCCCGGTCGCGCCGCCGGCCACCGGCGTGGTCGGCTGGCTGAAGCGCATCTTCGGCGCCGGCGAGAGCCCGGCCCCGGCCCCGGCCGCCGCCGAGCCGGCACAGCGCCAGCGCCCGCAGGACGGCAATCGCAACCGCAACGACCGTGGCGATCGTCACGACCGCAATGCGCGCCGCGACGGCAACCGCAACGGCGGCCAGGGCGGCAATGCCGCCCGCGGCAACGGCAACAACGGCGGCGGCAACGCGCGCCGCGACGAGCGCCGCGCCGGCAATGGCAACGGTGGCGCCGCGCCCGCCGGGCAGCAGAACCAGCAGCCCAAGGCGCCGCGCAACGAGCAGGCCGCGCAGCAGGCCAAGCCGCAGCAGCAGCCGCAGCAGCCCAAGCCGCCGAAGCAGCAGCAGCCGCAGAACCCGCCGCGCCAGCCGAAGCCGCAGCAGGAGCCGGCGCAGGCCGCCGCGCAGGGCGACAAGCCGCAACGCCAGCCGCGCGCCGACGAAGCCGTCGCCAAGCAGCAGGCCGCACCGGTCGCCACCGCACCGGCGACCCCGGTGCAGGACGCCACCACGCTGGCCGCCGCCGCGGTCGCCGGTGGCGCGATCGCCGCGTCGCAGGAACCGGCAGCAGCCGTCGACGCTGCAGCCGCCGCACCGGTGCAGCCGGCGCAGACCGCGGCAGCAGTGAGCATCGATGAACGCGAAAGCGCCGCCGAAACCGCGCAGGCCGTGCCCGCTGGCGAAGGCGCCGAGGGCGAGGACGGTACCGGCGATGCCGGCGGCCGCCGCCGTCGTGGCCGTCGCGGTGGCCGCCGCCGTCGCCGTGGCAATGGCGAAGCCGGTGCTGCCGGCGATGCCGCCGGCCTGGACGATGCCGACCTGGATGCCGGCGACAGCGACGGCGAAAGCGCGCCGGCGCCGAGCCGCAGCCAGCCGGAGTTCGACTTCGACGACGACGGCACCACCGATGCTGCTCCGGCCAAGTCGCAGCCGCCCGTGCAGGAAAAGCGCGAGCCGCAGGAGAAGCGTGAGCCGCGTCGCGAGCGTCCGGCTCCTGTCGGTGCACCGGCACCGGCCGACGGCGCTGCCCAGGCCCCCGCGCCGATCACCGCCGACCCCGTGCCTGCGCCGGCCACCGCACCGATGCAGCCGGCTGCCCCCGTCGAGGCCGTGACCGCATCGCCTGCGCCGACCGCGCCGGCCGCTGCAGCCCAGGGCGTCAGCGATGCCGCCGTGGCCCACGCCGACACCATGGTCGCGGCCACACCGGTGGCGGCCGCAGTCGCCGAGACCAAGCCGGTCGCGCAGGAAACCGTCGCCACCGAGCGCACCGCGGCACCGGCCGAACCCGCAACGCCGGCCGTCGCGCCGCAGCCGCAGGCGGTCACCACCGCCATCGAGCAACCGACTGCCACCGCCGCCAAGGCGCCGGTCGCCGAGCCGGACGCGGCGGATGCCAAGGCCACCGTCGAGGATCCGGCGGGCGTGACCACGCCGGCGGCAACCACCGTCGCGCCGAGCGCAGCGCCGGCCGCCACGCCCACCGCTCCCGCGGAACCGCGTGCGGAAGACGCTGTCCCGGCCAAGCCAGCCTACGCGCCAGTGCAGACCACCCTGCTCGACGCCTTCGCCGAGGCACCGGCAGCGGTTCCGCACAATGGTGAGGCAGCGGCCGCAGCGTCGACCGAGGCCGCATCGGTCACGCCGGGACGCGACGACAGCGCAACGTCCGTCGCTGCTCCGGCGACGGCGGCGCAGGCGGAGATCGCGACTGTGGACGAGGCGGCGCGGAAGGAACGTGCTGCTGCCGCGGCGCAGTCCGCAGCGCCTGCGCCGCATGCCGCGGACAAGGCGGACGGCGACGAGCACAAGGATCGCGGCTGATCCCCGCTCCTGCCGGTGCAGCATGAAAGAAGCGGCCTTCGGGCCGCTTTTTTCTTTTGGGCGCCCATCAAACGCATCCATCGCTACGGCTCAACTGCACGCGTACTGCCTTTCGCGCGTCCCGTTCGGCGCAGCAGCCGTGGCTTCCCCTTCAAAGCCACGGCAACACTCGCTTTGCCGTGACTCGATGAGCTACACGATCACCTCCTAGGAGCGGCTTCAGCCGCGACGGGGCTTTCCCGATGCGCCGGTCGCGGCTGAAGCCGCTCCTGCGAAAACACGCGATGCGTGCAGTACCTGCTGCGCGGAACGCTGCGACCGAAGTGTCTTGAAGACCCACCACCACATGCACATCCGCGTCGTTGTGCGCTCGCTGCAGTCGCGAGCGATGCATTCGCGCAGAGCACGCACTCCCTACTCCACCGCTTTCGCCAAGTGCTGCCGCAGCGGCACCCAGCCATTTCGACCGCGGCACGCGCCAGTGCCGGGGGCGTCGGCGATAGCCGCGGACGCGGGTTCGCAATCGATCCACTGCGAACAGGTCCGCACGTTGGCGCAAGCACAACGCAAAAGCGGCCCGAAGGCCGCTCTGGTGTCAGCTCGGCAGGCAACGCCGACTACAGCGGATGCGTCGGATCCAGCAAGCCGTACTGCGTGGCCAGGCGCGCCAGGGCGATGTTGTCCTGGATGCCGACCTTTTCGAACAGGCGCGCCTTGTGCGTATTGACGGTCTTGGCGCTGAGGCTCAGGCGCTTGGCGATGTCTTCCTGGCGCAGGCCGCGGGTCAGCAGCAGGGCCACTTCCAGCTCGCGCGGCGACAGCGCGTCGAATGGCGAACCGCCGCCTTCCAGATTGGCCAGCGCAAGGTTCTGCGCGATGTTGGCGCCGAGGTAGCGCTTGCCCATCGCCACGTCGCGGACCGCGCGCAGCAGCTCCTGGGCGTCGCCGGCCTTGCCGACATAGCCGGAGGCACCTGCCTCCAGCAGGCGCTTGGGCAGCGGACCGTCTTCCAGCACCGAGACGATGATGACCTTGGTGCCGTGGTCGCCCTTGACGATGCGCTCGGTGACTTCCAGCCCGCTGACGCCGGGCATGTGCAGATCGCACAGGACGATGTCCGGCTTCAGCTGCCGGATCTGCGGGAGCGCATTTTCGCCACTGTCGGCCTCGCCGACGATCTCGATATCCGTTTGATTCGACAGGATCAGCTTCATGCCCGTACGGACAAGAGCGTGATCATCGACCAGAAAAACCCTGATGGCCATCTCGTATAACCCCAACGCAGCGGATACCGCACCATCCAGACTATCTGCGTGAATTATTCAGGGCAATACGAATTTGTAGACAAACGACGACGCTTCACGGAGTGCTCATCTGCACTTCGCGAAGCGTCATCGTGTCGTCATCAAAACCCTGCCGAGCTTACTCAAGGCTCGGCACGCAGGGTCGAGTGACCTGCCAGCGCTCTCCCCGTAAGGCGCGCGACGGTCCCTGCGTCAGGCCGAGGCCAGTATGCTGGTGCGGCGGGAAAAGCGTTATCAGGACAATCCTGATCTCACGTCAGAATTATCTGACCCTCCCCCTTCCCGCTTCCGGACACCACCCCGCTGCGGATCCCGGACAGGCCCGGCGAAATTTTCCGACACTCGCGTCGGAAATGGCCGATGCGACCTTCCGCAGGCGGCGCAGCCACGACATGCCTGGCCGCCTGCGGCACACTGCCCGAGTGAACACGATCCGCCCCTACGTCATGCAGGACCGCGCCGCCTGCCTGGCGCTGTTCGACAGCAACGTCCCGCAGTTCTTCGATCGCAGCGAGCGCGCCGGTTTCGACCGCTTCCTGCAGCACGACACCGGCGCCTGGCACTACCTGGTCGTCGTCCGCGCGGGCGCGGTGGTGGCCTGCGGCGGCCACGCGGTGCGCCTCGACGGCCGCGTCGCCAGCTTCGGCTGGGGAATGGTTGACCGCCGCCTGCACCGCCAGGGCCTGGGCCGCGCACTGACCGAGGCCCGGCTCGACGCCTGCCGCAGTGCCGGCGTCGCGCGGATCGAATTGGACACCAGCCAGCACACCCAGGCGTTCTACGCGCACTTCGGCTTCACGGTCGAGCGCGTGGTCGCGAACGGCTACGGCGCGGGGCTGGACCGTTGGGACATGGCGCTGGACCTGGACCGCACGCGCGGCTGAAACGGATCGCGCACCACGGAGTCGCCGTCAGGCGGCCAACGCGTAGCGGCGGCAGTGCTCCAGATAACCGGCTTCGTGATGCCCGGCGAGCGCGACCACGCTCTCCCACAGCCACGACGGCGTGTCGATGGCCTTGCGCCGGTCGGCGTCCAACTGTTGCAGCCACGCGGCCCGCGTCCTGGGCTTCATCTGCCGCGCATGCGCCTTGCCGACGACGAAGGCGAGATAGCGCGCCGAGCGCACCGCCTCGACGTGATTGAATTGGTCGACTTCCAGTTTCAGGTCGCGCGGCGAGAGCTCGCGAATAAACAGCGAGCGGCCCAGCAGATGTACCGGCAACATTCTGCTGCCCAGGTAGGGCGACAACGCCCGCGCGGCGGCGGTCACGCGTTCGGCGTTGTCCGCCGGCATCCGCGCATCGGGCGCGGCCGGTGCGATCGGGGCGACCGCCTCCTTCAGATCGACCAGCGCATAGGACCAATGGCCCTTGCCGGTCTTCAGGCCGACGATCGCCGCATAGCGCAGCAGGCCCAGCGAACTGCAGCCCTTCATCCAGTACGCCGCATCGACCAGGCGCACTTCGCGATCCTTGGGCTTTCCCTTCAGCGACAGCACCATCTGCGCCACCTTCGGATCGGCGAACAGCCGTTCCAGCGCCTCGCGTTCTTCCGGCGCCAACGCCCAGAACTTCTCGCCCAGCGGGATACGCGGCTCCACCGCCTGCAGGCGTTCCTTGGCCAGATGCCGCCAGCGCCGGCCGAAGGCCTCGCGGCGGATGCTGCGCACGGTCTCGGGTTCGGCACCGGGGTGATCGCGGGTCGGATCCTCGATGGCGGCGCCATAGCCGTCGATCATCGCCTCCATCATCCGTGCCGTGGTGACGCCGGGCAGGTCCGAGCCGCGTGCCGCGGTGGCCAGCGACAGGCCCAGGCGGATCAGATCGTGCGCAGGATTGCCGATCACGCCCTGGTCGAGGTCGCGGATCTGGATCTCGACGTGCCCCTCGCCGTCGGCAACCGGGCCCAGGTTGCCGAGGTGACAATCGCCGCAGATCCAGATCGCCGGCCCCATCGGCACGCGCCGCGCCGCCGGCGACGCTGCCAGCCATTCGTAGAACTTGAGCGTGTTGCCGCGGACATAGGCGTGGGCGGAGCGGGCCATCTTCAACGTGCGTTTGCGTTCGAGGATGACGGGGCGTTCGGCGAGGCTGGGCATCGAAGGTCGGACCTGGAGCGGATGGCGTGGGGGTCACGCGCGGCGGCGCAGACGCTAGCAGAGCCGAACGAAATGGTCCGTGCACGGCAAGCACCTGGGCAACATACGCAGTGATCGCGGGGATCGCGCGGCCACGCACCGCATGCAGGCGCGGTGGCGGCGTGCGATTACGCAGGGTTTGCTGCTTCTTCTGCCGCCGACGCGCGTGCCTGCGGCGGTCGGATCCAGCCTCTCCACCGCCTCCTGCGCGACCAGGCACGCGCCAACGGCAGCGCCCGGCGTCGACGTGATCTTAATCACGTCCCCGGCTATGCTCCGCGCACCTCACATAACTTAGGGAGAAGTTCATGCGTCTGACCATGCCGGCAACGGTTGCTGTATGTGTGCTGCTCGCTGCCTGCGGCAAGGGTGGCGACAAGAACGGCGACAACGTCGCGATGTCCAACGCCTCGGTCGCCGACGTGGCCAAGGTGCAGGCGGCCAAGCTGCAGCCCGGCCAATGGGAGATGCGGATCGAGCAAGTGAGCAGCGAGACCAGCGGCGGCTCGGGCAACATGCCGCAGATGCCGAAGGTGCCGCCGAGCACCGCCAAGGTCTGCCTCACCGCCGAGCAGATCAACGATCCCACCAGCCTCTTCGGCAGCGCCTCGCCGATGCAGAAGAACTGCGTGTACGACTCCTTCAGCATGAAGGACGGAAAGATCGACGCGAAGATGCATTGCACCATGGGCGACATCAAGGTCGCCGGCACCAGCACCGGCACCTTCAGCGCCACCGAGATGGCCTCCGAATCGCATTCCGAGATCACCGGCCTGCCGGGCGGCATGTCGATGAAGACGCACATGAAGATGGACGGCAAGCGCCTGGGCGAGTGTCAGCCGGGCGATATCAAGGCCGGCGATACCAAGGCACCGCCTGCAGGCTGAGCGCGCCTGTCCTGATGCCGACGCCCAGCGTCGCTTTTGGAAGCATCCCAGTCCTGTTCCAAGCGCCGCGACGGTGACCCGTCGCGGCGTTTTTCATGCGCGGGCGTCCGCGCTTGCCGCGGCGCGATCCACCCTCCGACCAGTTGCCTGCGCAGCGAGGCACTGGCCTGTTCATGCCTGATTGCAGGCCGATCGGCTGAATGTACGCCTCCAGCGACAGCGCGTCGCTCCTTGCGTCCTTGCCGTGCCGACCCACCCACAACGAACAGGAAACACCCATGCGCAACACCCTTCTGGCCACGATCATCGCGCTGGCCGCAGTACCCGCCCTGGCGAGCGCACGTACGCCGGCGCCGGACTGTCACGCGATGATGCTCGCCACGGTGAAGGACGACATGCACAACACCTGGAACGAGGGCCAGACCTTGCCGGTGGACATCGCGCGCGACACGCCGTCGGGCGGCGCATTCTGCACGCATGGCGGCAGTTGCCTGCCGCGCAAGGTGGCCGGCAAGGAGGCGGTTCGCCTCACCGATTGCAAGATCGGGCCGTCGATCGGCGACGGCGACTACCGACTGGTCGCATTGCCGCATTCGCACGAACACTGAATCTCCGACTTGCGCCAGGAGCGCCGACCATGAAACTTCCATTGCGACTGGCGGCGCTGTGCTGCCTCGCGTTCGCCTGCGTGTCCGCGGCGAACGCGCAACCCACGATCCGTGTCGCAGTCTATCGCGGCGCAGCCGGCTGCGACGATTGCTCAGAAACCGCCAAAGAAGCGATCGAGGCACTGAGTCCGCAGTACAAGGTCGACATCATCGGCCCGAAGGAGGCGCAAGACGTCACGCCCGCCACCCTGCGCGGCTATGCGATCTATGTGCAACCGGGCGGCGGGCAGGACATTCCGGCCGCGCTGCAGGCGATGGGCGAGCGCCGGATCGCCGCCATCCGCGACTTCGTCGCGCAGGGCGGCGGCTATCTGGGCCTGTGCATGGGCGCCTATCTTGCCGATGACACCAACATGGGCCTGATCGGCGACGATCTCGATGGCGAGGTCGGCCGACCCGGCTTCCCCGTCACCACCATCGATGAGGAGGCCGTCGCGGTTCGCTGGAAGGGCCGCCCCGACAGCGTGTTCTTCCAGGACGGCCCCTACTTCCCGAAGAGCACCCAGGGTGGCTTCCGCGCGCTCGCCACCTACGCCAATGGCGATGTGGCCGCGGCGCGCTACGGCTTCGGCCGCGGCACCGTCGTGCTCAGCGGTCCGCATCCCGAGGCGGACCGGAGCTGGTTCGAACAGGCCGAGATCCCGCTGGACAGGATGCCCAGGACGCCGGTCCTGCAGGCGCTGTTCGACGAGTTCGCCCTGCCGGCGTCGCAGCCCTGAGTCCATCGGTGCCGACCGCCGCCGGCTGACGCGTCACCGCCCGATGCGGACGGCTCGGGCGGCGCGGACTACTTCAACGCCCGCCAACTCCGACCGGCACGGAAGGCGCGCTCGAGCGTCGCCGCGAGCAGGCAGATCTTCAGCGTCTGCGGCAGGATGCCGTCGCCCGGATCGCTGGGCGTGCCCAGCACCAACGACAGCTGATTGGCGATCGCCTGCCACACCACCTGCGGGTGCGGGCCGATCAACCGGGTCAGTCCCATCCAGGCCCAGGCCGAGGCCCAGTCCAGGGCGCGATACAGCACGATCAAGGTGACCAGGGCCGCCAACCCAGTGGCGCCGGCCAACTGCACGCTGTTGGCCGCAGCGCGATAGCGCGAAACGGTCCCCGCCCAGAAATGGCCGATGAAGTCGCGCAACCACGTCGGCAGCTTGCGCCACAGCCCCAGCGTGCCGTCGACCTTGCTCGACCACTTGCCGGGCGCATTCCATTCGGCGTTGTGCACGTCGTAGCGGTAGATCAGCGCGGCCAACGCCAGCCAGACCACCGGCAACAAGGCCGAGAAGAAGATCACCACCAGCGTGTCAGCCACACCTGGCGGCGCCTGTTCCACCGCGCCCGGCAGCGCGGCATGCGCGACACCGATCGGATGGCTGATGCCCTGCCACAGTTGCTGGCCGAGATCGGCGATGCGCAGATGCGCCAGCCAGCGGAACACCCCGCCCTTCCATTCGGTGAGCACGTACATGCCGACGAAGGTCCAGCCGGCCTCGCACAGCACGATCAGCACGTTCCACGCCGGATGCGCGCTGCGCTGCTTCTGTTTTTTCGCGCCGCGCCGGATCAGCCACAGCAACCCCACCGACGCCGCCAGCCACCAGCCGCCGGACACCTCGAACAGCGACCCTCGGTAGGTCGGATCGAACGGATTGAGCTGTCCCAAGCCCTCGCGCCCGTAGGCACGGATCGTCTCGCCGAGGAAGCCCCAGGCGGCGTAATAGGCGAAGAACGGCACCAGCGCCTGCGAGACGATCGCCGACAGACGGCGCCAGCGCGCCCTGCCCTCGTCCTGTGCAGTCGTCGCGTCGGCCTGGTCGGCCAGCGCCGCACTGGCGATCCCCGGCAAGGCCGGGCGCAGCGTTTCGAACAGCAGCACGAAGATCACCAGCTTGACCAGCACCACCAGCGTCAGCGACAGCAAGCCGGCGAGCCGATTCTGGTAGCCGATCCACACCGCAGCCTGCAGCAGCAGTTCGTTGAGCAACACGCCGGCCAGCGCCACGGCGAGCAATTGCGGCAGGTAGCGGAACCACAGCCGCAGCGTGTCGCCGATCAACCCCAGCGGCCCGCCGCGCAGCGCCAACTCAGTCATGGCCTTGCCCCCGCGCGAAACGGAGGTAATGCGGGCGACCGCCGCGCGTGCTCACGGTGAGTTGCAGCTGCGCAGCCACCGCACGCGGCACCAGGTAGTAGCCGTCGATCGCCAACGGCACGCCCGGCTTGGCCGCGGACACGGCCAGTCCATCGCAGGCCAAGCCGGGTGGTTCGCCCGGCTTGGCCAGGGCGCGCTGCAACAGGTCCGGCACGGTATCGATCGCGGACCAGGATCGGCCAGTGCTGTCGATCAGTTTGAGCGTGCAATCGCTCCACTGCGCGCCGGCGGCGCCCGGCACCAGCGCCAGACGCGTGCGCACGAAGGTGCGATCGGCGGGCAGCCCCGCCTCGAACGGCAGCACGTCGACCGACGCGAGGCGAACGGCGGCGCCGTCGTAGTCCACGGTCTGCGCCATCGCCACATCCACCGGCCGCCATTCGCGCGCATGCAGCAGTTCCCGCGCATCGCGCCAGCCGGTCGCGGCCATCGTGCACGGCACCAGCACAATCAATGCCGCCAGTGCGAGCCAGCGCATGCGCCGCTCGGAAACGGCCGGGGCCACGTCGCGGTCAGAGGCGTGCATGCAGCGCATCCAGATCGAGCACATCAGTGACCGCCGTTGCGGGCGGGAGCGGCGGATAGCGCACCTGCGCCTCGGCCGTCAGCTGCGGGTCGCGGTCCTCCGACAGCAGCAGCGTGCCGCCGGCCCTGGCGAGCGCGGTCGGCAGTTCGAACACCAGCACGTCCTTGCGCTCCAACCCGGGCTGCAGGGTCTTGATCGACGACAGCACCGCATCGCCCATCTCGGCGCGGCCGCTGGCGCGGTAGCGCCGGCCGTCGGGCGTTGCCCAGATCCGGCCATACACGCGCGTGGTCGCGCGCGCGACCTTCGACCGCACCGGCACCACCAGCCACACGCCGCCACTGTCGCGCTGCTGCACCGCGCCCGCCGCCTTGAAGCGGATCGTGTGCGCGAGCTGCAGCGTGCCGGCGTCCACGGCCAGATTGTCGGTCTGCACCCAACTGCCCGGCGCTCCGGACACCGCGATCGGACCGGTGATGCGTTCGTAGCGCGGCATCGTCCAGCGCATCCCGGCAAGCAGCACGAAGCCAAGCAGCAGGATCGCGATGGCAGCCAGCCGCTTCACGGTTCACCCGCCTGTGCGCCGGTAGGCGCTGCGCCAAGCGGCAGCTCCACGACCCCGACCGGATGCGGATCGGTCCACAGCGGCTGCGCGTAGAGATTGTCGAAGGCCTTGAAAGTCCTGGCGGTGACGTCGAATCGCACGCGCGCGGCCGTCTGCTCCGTCGCCGGATAGGTCCAGACCAGGGCGACCTGTTCCGGCAGGCCCGGCTGCAATTCGGTGGTCGCCGCACGATCGCGCACGAGATAGGCGGTCGGCCGCGCATCGGCCCCGCGCGGCGGCGTCTTCAACGCCACCGCCTGCACCAGCGAGCCGCTGGTCTGCGTGGTGCGATTGGTGGCCTGCAGATACAGCACGATCGCCTTGCGACCGTCGCGCGACACCACCTCGCCATCCGGTAACCGGTCGCTGGTCTCTACGTGGTCGAAGCGCAGCGACCACTCACCTGCGGCAACGTCCTTCCCGGCCTGCAGTGCGGGCGGCACCGGCACCTCCTTGGCCTCAAACAAGCCGATGCCCCACCCCACCACGATCGCGGCAATGCCACCGACCCCGGCCAGCATCCGTGTCCGCCACTGTCCTAGAGACGCTTTGCTCACCAAACCGGGTGACCCTTTTGGAAGCTCGGCCGGACGGTAGCACCGGGTTGCGAAGACGTGCAACCCGCAACTGAATGAAGAGAAACAGTATCCGTCCGCACTGTGGATCCTACTTCCAGACCACCTAGCAAATGCTCCAAGCGAGAGACAAGGCGCTTATCGCGGATCCCGCGACGCGGGTGCCTGTTCTGAGCGCTTGAAATCGGGGCTAACGTCATCTCGCCCGAGGGCCGATGGGTGCGCTTTCATCAGCCACTCGGCCACCAGAAGATTCGGTAGCGAGCATAACCAGGCAATCGCCCGATAGGCCACGACAAATTCGATGCCCAAGACAAACGTCGAGAAAGGCAGGTAAAGACGCAGCGTTACCGCAGACAGGGTCAAGGCGAACGAGCGCATCATCCAGCGCCGATGCTCAGCCAGCCGACCTGTCAGAACCTTGCGCAGCGCGATGGCCGTTGTCGCCATCCACGCGATTCCAAGCGCACCGAATCCCGCGCCAGCGACAGGCCCGGTGGATATCCCGGCAGCAAGAAACACGGCGGAAAGGCCTCCGACCATGCAACCCGCGACATACACGCGTCCGGTCGCCCGATGCCACCCTGGGTGACGCAGACGAAGCCGGCGAACGAATTGGAGGGGCCCACAGAGCAGCGCCGTCGCGGCGCTGGTCGCGTGCACGATCAACCAGGGATGCACGTGCCGGTTGGCTGCGACCCCAGGTGGCACCGGACCTCGATCAAACAGATAGCGATAGGACAGCAGGGCGACCGTGCCGCTCAATACAGCGAGCACGCCCCATGCATAGCCCGACCGTCTGGATTTCGCTGTCGTGCTTGCCTGCGACCGATACGCCGAATGCATCATGCTGCCCCCTGGAGTGACAAATGCGGCCATGGGCCGAACTTCAAGCCGCGGCATGTCCGCCACGTCCTTCAAGTGCAACACTATCGGTGCCGGGCAGCCGAGCCCATGTTCGATCGTCGAAACATCTGTCGCTATCGTCCAGACATGACCGACCCGCTTTCCGACATCCTCACCCTCGTTCAGCTCGACTCGTATGGATTTCGCGGGTTGGACGCTGGAAGCGACTGGGGACTGCGTTTCCCACCAGCCGACGGCATCCGATGCTTTGCCATCGATTCGGGGGAATGCAGGATCGTGCTGCAGAACGCCCGCTCTCATATCGCCTTGGAACCGGGTGATGTGATTCTTGTGCAAGGAGGAGCCGCCATGCAGCTGTATGCAGGCGCCCCCGTAACGTGGCAGGACGCCATCTCGTTCCTGACACAGGTGCCGCCTGGCCACGTCGCTGAACTCAATGGCGGCGGGGTGTGTCGAGGCATCGGGGGATTCTTTTCGTTGCGCGGCCAACATGCTGCGGCCATCCTTTCAGCGGTACCGCCGGTGGTCCACATCCGGTCTCAAGATCACAAGGCGGCGCTTCAAGCCAGCGTACGGCGCCTCATCGTCGAACTGCGCGAACCTCGGCCAGGCAGCGATCTGCTCGCTGGACACCTTGCGCAGGCGCTCTTGATCGAGGCCTTGCGCGCCCATCTGGAGACAGGCCAGCAGCAGATGGGATGGCTGGCCGCGCTCGGCGTGCCCGCACTGCATCGTGCCCTGACGGCCATGCACGCGAACGTCAGCCATCGGTGGACGGTCGCAGAATTGGCCGCCGCCGCACGGATGTCGCGCTCCAGCTTCGCCGCCCATTTCGAGCGCGTCACCGGCGAGACGCCGATGGATTATCTGACCCGGTGGCGCATGGCCCTGGCGTCTCATCGTCTGCTGACGTCGACGCTGTCGGTCGGTGCGATCGGCATGTCTGTCGGTTACTCGTCTGAAAGCGCGTTCGCGGTTGCATTCAAACGCAACTTCGATGCATCGCCCAGCCAGTATCGCGCGCAATCAATAGCGGCCAAGTTCTGACGCTGTGGGTGTCTTAAGGACGCGAACACTGCTTAGGTCCCACCGCCCTAGATCAACGCAGGCGTCCCGCCCTTGGGCTCCGCAAACGCCATCACGCCTTGACCGCCAGTGTGGCGGAGAGAGTGGGATTCGAACCCACGGAAGGTTTGACCCTTCGCCGGTTTTCAAGACCGGTGCCTTAAACCGCTCGGCCATCTCTCCGTTTGCGAACGCGGCGGTAACCCGGAATCACCCGCACGGGCGCGCATTTTCGCACGCCCGCGGCGGTTTTGCTCGACCGACGTGCGCGGCCGGCGTCTGGATCAACCCGCCTCGACCGCCATCGCGCCCAGGGTCGAGTGACGCGCCTTGGTGCGTTCGGTGCAGTTGCCGCCGCAGTCCAGGCGCGAGGCCTCGATCTGCCGCGGCAGGTGTTCGGCGAGGAAGTCGATGAACACGCGCACCGCCGGCAGCAGGCCGCGGCGCGAGGCGAACACGGCATGGCAGATGCCCTGCGGCAGCGACCATTCCGGCAGCACCACTTCCAGTTCGCCGTTGCGCACGGCTTCGGCGCAGACGGTCTCCGGCAGCAGGGTGATGCCGAAGCCGTCCTTGACCATGGACTGCAGCAGCGGGAAGTCGAAGCCGGCCACGCGCGGCTGCAGGTCGACGCGGCGCACTTCGCCGGCCGGGCCATGCAGTTCCCAGCGCTGCCGGGCCTCGTCCTCGCTGATGCTGAGGGTGACGTGCGAGGTCAGCTCCTCGGGATCCTTGGGGCGGCCGGCGCGGTCCAGGTACTTGGGGCTGGCGACCAGCAGCTCCTGCACCTGGCCGAAGCTGCGCATCACCAGGCTGCCGTCGTCGTCCAGGCGCGAACGCACGCGCAGGGCGACGTCGTAGCCTTCGTTGATGATGTCGACGCGGCGGTTGCTGATGTTCAGTTGCAGCCGCACCTTGGGGTACTGGTCCAGGAACATCGGCAGCAGCTTGGGCAGCTGCATCTGCGCCAGCGACACCGGCACGCTGACCCGCACCAGCCCGCGCGGCTCGGCGCTGAGCCGGTCGACCACTTCGCGCGCGGCCTGCGCCTCGGCCAGCATGGTCTGGGCGTGGCGATGCACGCTCATGCCCAGGTCGGTGACGGCGAAGCGGCGCGTGGAGCGCTGCAGCAGGCGCACGCCCAGGTCGCTCTCCAGCTGGCTGATGCGGCGGCTCAGGCGCGACTTGGGGATGCCCAGGGCGCGCTCGGCGGCGGCGAACCCGCCGTGGTCGACCACCATGGCGAAGTAGTACAGATCGTTGAGGTCGTGCATGTTCTTTCGATATTTAGAACGATGGGGACAATCGGATCCGGTTCATTCTACTCCTACAACGATTTGCGCTGCAGGGACGCCGGTCGCGCTCGCGCGGTGGCTGAGGCACGGATGGAGGCCGCCGCAGGGTAACCCCGGCCGGGCTAGCGCGAAGTGACGGGACGGGACGGGAGTTCGGCGCACGCGGAACGCCGCTGCGGCGCGTGCTGCAACGGGCACTGCTTGCGAACGCCCTGCACCGTCCGGGTCGACGCCCCACTTGGCGCAAGGCGGTGCACTGCCCGCATCAGGACACGTTGCCTGAGCGCAGGGACGGACAGGAGGGCGTCGCCGCAGCAACGGCGACGCGAGGCGCGCCCGGGGCCGACGCCCCGGGCCCGAGCGATCAGCCGATCCGCTCGGCGCCGCCCATGTACGGGCGCAGCGCGTCGGGCACGGTGATCGAGCCGTCGGCGTTCTGGTAGTTCTCCATCACTGCGATCATGGCGCGGCCGACCGCGGTGCCGGAGCCGTTGAGCGTGTGCAGCAGCTCGGGCTTGCCGGTGGCGGGGTTGCGCCAGCGCGCCTGCATGCGCCGCGCCTGGAAGTCGCCGCAGTTGGAGCAGGAGGAGATCTCGCGATAGGTCTGCTGCGACGGCAGCCAGACTTCCAGGTCGTAGGTCTTGCTGGCGGAGAAGCCCATGTCGCCGGTGCACAGCAGCATCTTGCGGTACGGCAGGCCGAGCGTCTCCAGCACCACCTCGGCGCAACGGGTCATGCGCTCGTGTTCGGCGGCGCTGTCTTCCGGGCGGCACACGCTGACCAGTTCCACCTTCTCGAACTGGTGCTGGCGGATCATGCCGCGGGTGTCGCGGCCGCCGCTGCCGGCCTCGGAGCGGAAGCACAGCGAGTGCGCGGTCATGCGCAGCGGCAGGCGCTCGGCCTCGACGATCTCGTCGCGCACCAGATTGGTCAGGGAGATCTCCGAGGTGGAGATCAGATAGCGCTTCTGTTCGCCCAGCGCGGTGGCGAACATGTCTTCCTCGAACTTCGGCAACTGGCCGGTGCCGTACAGGCTGTCGGCGTTGACGATCACCGGCACGTTGGTTTCCTGGTAGGCATGCGGGCCGGTGTGCAGGTCCAGCATGAACTGCGCCAGGGCGCGGTGCAGACGCGCGATCGGCCCGCGCAGCACGGTGAAGCGCGCGCCCGACAGCTTGGCCGCCGACTCGCCGTCCAGCCAGCCGTGGCGCGCGCCGAGTTCGACGTGGTCCTTGACCTCGAAATCGAAGCTGCGCGGGGTGCCCCAGCGCTGCAGTTCGACGTTGTCGGCTTCGTCCTTGCCCACCGGCACGTCGGCCTGCGGCAGGTTGGGAATCTCCAGCGCCAGCGTCTCCAGCTGCGCGCGGATCTCGTCCAGGCGCTGCTCGGAGGCCTTCAGTTCGTCGCCGAAGCCGGCCACTTCGGCCATCAGCGCGCTCGCGTCCTCGCCCTTGGCTTTGGCCTGGCCGATCGCCTTGGAACGGCTGTTGCGCAGGCTCTGCAGTTCCTGGGTCCGCACCTGGATGCGCTTGCGGTCGGCCTCCAGGGCCTCCAGGGCGGCCACGTCCAGCGCATAGCCGCGACTGGTGCGCAGGCGCTCGGCGAGGTCGGCGGGCTGTTGGCGAAGCAGAGCGGGATCGAGCATGGGCGCGGGGTGCCAGGGGAACGAACCCGGGATTATCGCCTGTCCGTCGCGGTTTTGCCGACTCGCGCCCGCCGCGGCGCGCGATTCACTGCGGCTATGCCAGAATCGAACGGTTCCCTACGGTGAGTCCCATGTCCACGTCGCCCTCGTCCTCCAAGTCCGGCATCGTGCTGCATCTGCCGCGGCGCCTGCTCGCGATCGTCGGCATCGCCTTCGCCGCCGGCCTGCTGCTGTTCCTGGTGGTGTGGCTGGTCGGACGCAAGGACAACGATTTCTACAAGCCGCAGCCGGCGCAGCAGGTGCAGCAGGATACCGAACAGGTGAAGCCGCTGCCCGAGCCGCTGCCCGCCGGCAGCGCCGCCAGCAGCATGCCGCAGGCCAAGCCGGCCCCCGCCGGCGACGCGCCGAAGCTGGTGGAGACCGCACCGGCGCCGCCGCCAACCACGGAAGCGCCGGCACCGGCCGCCGGCACCGATGCCGCCGGCAACACGGCCACCGCGCTGGCACCGGGCAACCGCCCGGTGCCGCTGGAAGGGCAGACCCCGCCGCCGCGCTATCCCCCGGCGGCGCTGCGCCGTGGCGATGCCGGCACGGTGGTGGTGCGGGTCGAGGTCGATGCCAGCGGTGCGCCCGCCGGCGTGGCCCTGCTCCGGCGCAGCGGCTCGCGCGATCTGGACCGCGCGGCGATGGAAACCGTGCGCCGCTGGAAGTTCCGCCCGGCGCAGCAGAACGGCCGTGCAGTGCCGGCCAGCATCGAGATTCCGTTCGACTTCAAGCCCGGGCCTTAACTGAACCGCCGCCCGGACGCGCGGGCGGCGTTCACATGGGGGTGACACCCCTGACGCGGGTCCTGGGTGACACTGGACCCGTCCCACGGCACCGGAGTTGCCGCCATGCCCACCCCGTACAAGTCGACACAGCCGCTGGACGCGTGGAAGCGCCCCGCCCGTCCGTCGTCTGCGCATGGGGAAGCGCACGCGCGGGCCGATCGCGGGTCGCCCTGGGCCTGGATGATCGTGATTGCACTGGCTCTGGCGGTGGCCGGCTGGTGGCTGGCCGTGGACCGCGACGACGACGGCAGCGGCTACCGCGCTACCCAGTCGACACCGTCGACACCCGCCAACGATCCGCCGCGTCCGCAGCCGACGCACTGACGTTTCGACAACCCGACTTGCCTCTTCCCCCGGCCGCGCTTGCACGCGGCCGGCGCTGCGCAGGCGGTCAGGCGGTGCGCAATGCGAAGCCGGCGCCGCGCGCCAGCGTGTCGAAACCCGGGAACGACGTCGCCACGTTCGCCACATCCTGGATCCGCACCTCGCCCTGCGCCAGCTGCCCGGCGATGGCGAAGGCCATGGCGATGCGATGGTCGCCGTGGCTCTCGATGGTCCCGGCACCCAGCGTGCCGCCGTGGATGGTGGCGCCGTCCGGGGTCTCATCGACGACGATGCCGAGGCTGCGCAGCCCGGTGGCCATCGCCGCCAGGCGGTCCGACTCCTTGACCCGCAGTTCCGCCGCGCCGCTGACCACGGTCTGGCCGTCGGCGGCGGCCGCGGCGACGAACAGCGCCGGGAACTCGTCGATCATGTCCGGCACCACGTCCTCCGGAATCCGCGCACCGCGCAGCGGCGCGTAGCGCACGCGCAGGTCAGCGACCGGCTCGCCGCCATGTTCGCTGTGGTTGTGCTCGACGATGTCCGCGCCCATCAAGCGCAGCGCGGCCAGTAGACCCGTTCGGCGCGGATTGAGCCCGACCGCCTTCAGGGTGATGTCCGAGCCGGGAATGATGCTGGCGGCGACGATGAAGAACGCCGCAGAGGAGAAGTCCGCCGGCACCGCGATATCGGTGGCGCGCAGACGCTGGCCGCCGCGCAGCCGCGCTTGGCCCGGCGCGAACTCGATGTCCACGCCGAACGCGGACAGCATGCGCTCAGTGTAGTCGCGGGTGGGATGCGGCTCCTGCACCGTGGTGACACCGTCGGCATACAGACCGGCCAGCAGCACCGCCGACTTGACCTGGGCGCTGGCGACCGGCGATACGAAGTCGATGCCGCGCAGCGGCTGGCCGCCATGGATGCGCAGCGGCGGCACGCCATTGGCTTCGGTGTCGATGCGCGCGCCCATCAGCGCCAGCGGCTCGGTGACCCGGCGCATCGGCCGCTTGGACAGCGACGCATCGCCGACCAGCACGCTGTCGAACGGCTGCGCCGCAAGCAGCCCGGCGAGCAGACGCATGCCGGTGCCGGCGTTCCCGCAATCCAGCTCGCCCTGCGGCGCCTGCAGCCCATCCACGCCCACCCCATGCACGACACGCTGCGACGGCGACGGCGTCTCGATCCGCACCCCTAGCCGCGCGAAGATCGCCGCGGTCGAACGCGTGTCCTCGCCCTCGAGAAACCCCTCGATCCGCGACGTGCCATCGGCCAACGCCGCGAACATCACCGCCCGATGCGACACCGACTTGTCCCCCGGCACCGTCAGCGTGCCCTGCAGCGCAGTGCCGCGCGTTGCGATCCAGCCTTGCTCGTTGCTCATCATCGTTCCTGAAAGTCCAACCACCCGAAGATCCACCACCACCCGGCGACATCGGCGCCGCTACAGCGCGCTTGCGCTGCTGCCACGACGCCTACACCAAGTCAGCCACCGCCGTTGCTCTTGCCGTTGCTCTTGCCGTTGCTGTTGCTGTTGCTCTTGCTGTTGCCGTTGTTCTTGCTTTCGCTGTTGCTCTCAATCCCCCCGTGAGGGCTGGCGGACACGGCGGGTAAAACCCCGTGAGGGGCGACGCGCAGGATGCGCGTCGTTTTCGGCAGGCACATGGATGTGCCTTCCGAAAATTCCCGTCGTGTCCGCGGACCCCGCGCGCAGCGCGGGGCAGCCCGCCCGGGGGTGTGTTTCTTTTGGTTACTTTTCTTTGCACAAGCAAAGAAAAGTGACTCGCGCGTCAGCGCGAAAGCTGTTGCTATTGCTTCTGCTGTTGCCTTCCCGCTTTTCTCCAGCCAACAACGTTAGAGCACTTGACTGTTAATCAAATGGCCTTTGGTTTTGGCCGTCGCGCCGCGACGAAAAGACGGCTCGATCAAGGCACCGCCACCGGATACGACCCCAACACCTTGATCTGCGCCGAATGCGCCTTCAACTCCGCCAACGCCAACTTCATCGCCTCATCCTCCACATGCCCCGCCAGATCGATGAAGAACCCGTATTCCCACTTCGCCTGATGCGACGGCCGCGACTCGATCCGATTCATGCTGATCCCATGCCGCGCGAACGGACTGAGCACATCGAACAGCGCACCGGGCTTGTCGTGGATGAACACCAGCACCGACGTGCGATCGTGCCCCGACGGCGGGAAGATCTGCCGCCCGATCACCAGGAAGCGCGTCGTATTGTCCGCGTCGTCCTCGATCGACTTCATGATGACCTTCTTCAGCGCATACACATGTGCCGCGCTCTCCCCGCCGATCGCCGCCGCATCGTCGGCATTGCGCGCCCGGCGCGCGCCTTCGGCGTTGCTGGAGACCGGAATCTTCTCCACCTTGGGCAGGTTCGCGCGCAGCCAACCGGCGGTCTGCGCGAACGACTGCGGATGCGCGTAGATCCTCTCGATCGCGTCCAGCCGCCCGCTGCGCGAGAGCAGGAACTGGTGCACGCGCAGCTCGGTCTCGCCGCAGATCTTCAGGTTGGAGGTCAGGAACATGTCCAGGGTGACCTGGATCGTGCCCTGCCCCGAGTTCTCCACCGGCACCACGCCGAAGTCGGCGTTGCCGCTTTCCACTTCCTGGAACACTTCCTCGATGGTGGCCATCGGCAGGCCCACCGCCGAGCGGCCGAAGTGCTTGAGCACCGCCTGCTGGCTGAAGGTGCCTTCCGGCCCCAGGTAGCCGATCTTCAGCGGCTCCTGCTGCGCCAGGCACGCGGACATGATCTCGCGGAATACGTGCACCAGCACTTCGTCGCTGAGCGGGCCCTGGTTGCGGTCCACCACCATGCGCAGCACCTGCGCCTCGCGCTCGGGCCGGTAGTAGTCCACCGCCGCGGCAAGCTTGCCCTTGGCCTTGCCGACCTGGTGCGCGAACTGCGCG
The DNA here is from genome assembly GCF_009192905.1 of Xanthomonas sp. LMG 12459. Lineage (NCBI taxonomy): Bacteria > Pseudomonadati > Pseudomonadota > Gammaproteobacteria > Lysobacterales > Lysobacteraceae > Xanthomonas > Xanthomonas sp. LMG 12459. Next base: position 35,305 of record NZ_NSGT01000032.1, on the reverse strand, counting down.
CGCTCGGCGATCAGCGCCTGGATGGTGCGGTCGATCTCGTCGATCTTGGCGCGCACGTCGGCCAGGGCCGGCGTGGCGGCGGGTTTCGCGGGCTTGGCCGGCTTGGCGTCGGCGGCGGGAGATTTCTTCGGCTTTGCGGCCATGGATCGGGGGTTCCTCGGTGGTCCGGATCGCCGGCGCGATCCGGTCGCGGCTGAAGCCGCTCCTACAAAAATCGGCGACTCAGCCGTGGCGCTGCTGGAAGTCGTGCATGAACGCGACCAGCGCCTGCGCGCCGGCCAGGGGCATGGCGTTGTAGAGCGACGCGCGGATGCCGCCGACCGCCTTGTGGCCCTTCAGCGCCAGCAGGCCGGCCGCCTTGGACTCGGCGACGAAGCGCGCGGTGAGGGTTTCGTCCGGCAGGAAGAACGGGATGTTCATCCGCGAGCGCACCGCCGCCGCGACCTCGTTGCGGTAGAAGCCGCCGGAGGCGTCGATCGCCGCGTACACCAGCGCCGACTTGGCCTGGTTGCGCGCGGCGAACGCCTCCACGCCGCCCTCGGCCAGCATCCACTTGAACACCAGCCCGGCCAGGTACCAGTTCCAGGTCGGCGGGGTGTTGAGCATGGAGTCGCGCGCCACATGCGAGCGGTAATCGAAGATGTCCGCGCGCGGCTGGCCGGCGCGTTCGAGCAGGTCGCGGCGGATGATCACCACCGTGACGCCGACCGGGCCGAGGTTCTTCTGCGCACCGGCGTAGATCAGCGCGTACCTGGACACGTCGATCGGCTCGGAGGCGATGCTGGAGCTGAAGTCGGCGAACAGCGGCACGTCGCCGACGTCGGGCGTGTCGCGGAACTCCACGCCGTGGATGGTCTCGTTGGCGGTGATGTGCACGTAGGCGGCATCCTCGCGCAGTTGCCAGGCCGCGCGCGGCGGGATGTCGCGGAAGCCGTCGGCCTCGCTGCTGGCGGCCACGTGCACGTCGACGTACGGCCCGACCTGCTTGATCGCGGTCTTGCCCCAGTGCCCGGTCACCACGTAGTCCACGGTCTGCCCGGGCGCGGCGAAGTTCAGCGCCAGCAGCGCCTGCTGGGTGGTGGCGCCACCGGCCAGGAACAGCACCGCGTAGTCGTCGGGAATGCCGATCAGCCGGCGCAGGTCGGCGTCGGCCTGTGCCGCCACCTCCATGAACTCGGCGCCGCGGTGGCTCAGCTCCACGATCGAGGCGCCCACGCCGTTCCACTCCAACATCTCCGCCTGCGCCTGGCGCAGGACCGATTCCGGCAAGGCAGCGGGGCCGGCACTGAAATTGAACGCGCGCGTCATGGGGCACCTATCGGACAGGACCCCTAGTATGCCGCAGCGCAACAGCTTGCGGCCCGGGCAATTTAGGTTGCATTTGCATCCATTCGCCCTGCGCATGCGTAGTCTGTGGTGAAGTCTCCGCCACTGCTCGCCCCCTTCCCTCCAGGAGTCCGCCATGTCGTTGCGCGATGCCCTCACCGTTCCCAGCCGCGAGATCACCGACGAGGCGGTCTACCGCGACCGGCGGCGCCTGCTGCAGGCCCTGGCGCTGACCCCGGTGGCCGGCCTGGTCGGCTGCGCCGACGCCGAGCCGCCGGCCCCGCCCAAGACCGTGGTGACGCCGGAGCAGGCGCGCAGCGGGTTCCGCACCAACGAGGAGCTGACCCGCTACGAGGACGTGACCAGCTACAACAACTTTTACGAATTCGGCACCGACAAGACCGATCCGTCGAAGGCGGCCAAGACCCTGCGCACCTCGCCGTGGTCGGTGAAGGTGTCCGGCGAATGCGAGAAGCCCGGCACGCTGTCCCTGGACGACCTGCTCAAGGGCCATACGCCCGAGGAGCGGATCTACCGGCTGCGCTGCGTGGAAGGCTGGTCGATGGTGATCCCGTGGCTGGGCGTGCCGCTGGGCGACGTGCTCAAGCGCTTCGCGCCGACCTCCAAGGCCAAGTATGTCGCCTTCACCACCCTGGCCGATCCCAAGCAGATGCCCGGCATCCGCTACAGCTCGATCGACTGGCCGTACAAGGAAGGCCTGCGCATCGACGAGGCCATGCACCCGCTGACCCTGCTCGCCACCGGCCTGTACGGCAAGCCGCTGCCGCAGCAGAACGGCGCGCCGCTGCGGCTGGTGGTGCCGTGGAAGTACGGCTTCAAGAGCATCAAGTCGATCGTGGAGATCCGCTTCGTCGAGCGCATGCCGGAAACCGCCTGGCACGAGCTGCAGCCGTCCGAGTACGGCTTCTTCTCCAACGTCAATCCGGCGGTGGACCATCCGCGCTGGAGCCAGAAGACCGAGCGCCGTATCGCCGGCAAGGCCAGCAAGCTGTTCGCCGAGCGCATTCCCACCCGCCCGTTCAACGGCTATGCCGATCAGGTGGCGTCGCTGTATGCGGGGATGGATCTGAAGAAATGGTATTGAGGAGAGGCTGGAAATGGGGAACTGGGAATCGGGAATGGGAAAAGCGCGGCGTCTGGTGGTTGCCTCGCGCGACGGCTGGAGTCGCAGTCGGCGTGCCGCGTGGCACCTGTGCCAACACGGCGCGATGACGGCGCATGGCTAAGACCTCCGCTTCGTTGATCGCCGCCAAGGCGGTGGTGCATGCGCTGGCGCTGGCGCCGATGGCGTACCTGGGCTGGCAGTTCTGGCAGGTGTGGCAGACCGGCAGCGATGCGCTCGGTGCCGATCCGGTGGCCGAGGTCGAGCACCGCACCGGGTTGTGGGCGCTGCGGCTGCTGCTGTTGACCCTGGCCATCACCCCGCTGCGGCAACTGACCGGGCAATCGGTGCTGCTGCGTTTTCGGCGCATGCTCGGACTGTACGCGTTCTTCTACGCGACCGTGCATCTGGCGGCCTATCTGGGGTTGGACCTGCGCGGCTATTGGACGCAGATCTTCGAGGAGATCGTCAAACGTCCCTACATCACCGTCGGCTTCATGGCGTGGCTGCTGCTGGTGCCGCTGGCGATCACCTCCACCCAGGGCTGGATGCGCCGGCTCAAGCGCAACTGGGGCAAGCTGCACAAGGCGATCTACGCGATCGGCGTGCTGGCCGTGCTGCACTTCTGGTGGCTGGTGAAGTCGGACATCCGCGAACCGCTGCTGTACGCGGCGATCCTGGCGGTGCTGCTGGGCTGGCGCGGCTGGCGGGCGCTCAGCGCGCGCCGAACCACAGCAGGCCGCTGAGCGCGGCGGCCAGCAACAGGGCGCTGAGCAACAGCCACGGCCAGCGCCGCGCGGTGGCCGGACGTGGCGCCACCGCCGGGGTCAGCGCGAGCGCGGCCAGGGCGGGGTCGTCGCGTAGCGGCTCGGCACCGACGACCTGCGGGACTTCCAGCACGAAGCGGTGCTGGGCATCGAACACCACCTGGTCGCCGGGCTGCAGCCAGCAGCTGCGCACGGCGACGCCATTGACCTGGGTCTGCGCCTCACCGAAGCCGCGCAGTAGCACCCGCTCGCCATGCCGTTCCAGGCGCGCGTGCTGCTCGGCGCAGGCCGGATCGTCGATGCGGATGTCGCACTCGCGCAGGCGGCCGATGCTGCGCACCCGGTCCACGGTGAAACTGCGGCCATGGTGCGGGCCGCCGACGCCGCGCAGGACCAGGCGCGGATCGTCGTGCTCGGCCTCGCTGACCTCAGGCAGGCGCTGCAGCGGCTCGCACTTGCCTTGCACCACCATCTCCACGCCGTCGGCGTAGACCGCGTCGCCGGCGCGCAGCAGGGCCATGCGCCGCACCGGGCGGCCGTTGACGTGGATACCGCGGCTGCCGTTGGCGACCTGCAGCCACAGGCCGCGCCGGTCCAGGCAGAACTGCGCCAGCAGCAACGCGCCCTGGGTGTCGTCGACCACGCTGACCTGGCCGGAGGCCAGCCGCACGATGCGATGCACGCCCGCGCGCAGGGGCCGGTCGGGATGTTGGCGGTTGCTGAAATGGACTTGCAGATCGTGCACGGCGGGCAGCCTAGCAGGTTGCCTGCGAGTGCAGAAGCGCGCGCGCTGGACAATGCACCGCGCATACGCACAATGCCTGATCGTTCACGCGGGCACCCGCCCGCACAGGAGCCAGCATGTCCAGCATCGACATCCGCCACGACCACGACAAGACCCCCGCGCAGGCGCGCAAGGCCATCGAAACCGCCGCCAAGAAACTGTCCGAGCGCTTCGACCTGGAATCGCACTGGGATGGCGATTCCCTGCTGTTCTCGCGCTCGGGCGTGGACGGACGCATCGAGCTGCTGCCCAAGCAGGTGCACGTGACTGCCGAGCTGGGCTTCCTGCTGTCGGCGATGAAGGGCACGGTGGAAAGCGAGATTCGCCGCGTGCTGGCGGAAAAGCTGGGCTGATCAGTGCATCGAGCCCCCCCCCTCCCCTCGGGAGAGGGGTTGGGGTGAGGGTGCGGTAGCAAGCGCTGACGCGATCAGTTGCACGAGGCTTCGCACGTACCCTCATCCGCCCCTTCGGGGCACCTTCCCCCGCAAAAGGGGGCCATGGTCCCGGCGGGAGAAGGGAGAAGCCAAAGCCCCTCTCCCCTCGGGAGCGGGGTTGGGGTGAGGGTGCGGCGTCAAGCGTTGACGCAATCAAGCTGCACGAGGCTTCGCACGTACCCTCATCCGCCCCTGCGGGGCACCTTCCCCCGCAAAAGGGGGCCATGGTCCCGAGGGGAGAAGGGAGAAGCCAAAGCCCCTCTCCCGCCGGGAGAGGGGTTGGGGTGAGAGTGCGGCATCAAGCGCCGACGCAATCAGTTGCACGAGGCTGCGCTCGTACCCTCATCCGCCCCTTCGGGGCACCTTCCCCCGCAAAAGGGGGCCATGGTCCCGAGGGGAGAAGGGAGAAGCCAAAGCCCCTCTCCCACCGGGAGAGGGGTTGGGGTGAGGGTCCGACCGCTGACTCACTCCAACGCAAACGGATCCGGATCGCCCGCGAACAATCGTTCCGACACGGCGCGCTCGGTGGTCTCGATATCGCCGATGAACCCCTCGGCATCGCCCAGCTTGGAGAACGCGTCGAAACCCCGCTCCAGGAATCCCTGCAGTTCCGACAACCCCGCTGCCTTGGCCGGGCCGCGGGCGAAGCGCAGCAGCATGCGCACGCCGGGTGTGTGCACCGCCTTGGCCAGGCCCAGGCCGACGCGGGCGATCAGGTCGATCTGGCGCTGGCGCAGCCGGGGTAGCCCGGTCTGCCGATAGGCTTCGGCATACAACGCTTCGTCCAGGCGCTTGCGCCGCGGCGCCAGGGCCTGCAGCGCCTCGGCCATGCGCAGGTCCAGAGCGTGGGTCAGCGCACCCAGCTCGATGCCGTCGGCGACCGTGTCCAGCAACGACGCCGGCATCAGCCGCTGCATCATCGGCAACACCTTGACGATGTCGGCGTCGCGACGGCTGAAGTCGCGGTCGCCATAGACGTCGGTCAGGAAGAACATCGCCGCCGGACGCCGCTGCGGATCCTCCAGGAAATGCTCGAAGCTGTGCTCCAGCCGCTCCGATTGCCAGCGCCGCAGTTCCTGTAGCCAGCGCAGCGCATTGCGCGGTTCGCGCACGGGGTCGTGCAGCGCCTGGTGCCACGCCAGGCGGCGGCCGAGTCGTTCCAGGACGGGAGTGCTGCGCGCCATGGGCGCCGATGATGGTCGCAGCCCGGCACGACCGCAAGCGTCACGGCGCTCGGCTACACTCGCGCCACTGCCTCCTGCGGACCGCGCATGCTTTCCCTCCACAGCGCCTCGCCCCGTCCTCATTCCAACGGCCGCATCGGCCTGGCCATCGCCGGCGGCGGGCCGATCGGCGGCATGTATGGACTCGGCGCGCTGCGCGCCCTGGACGAGGCGCTGGACGGACTGGACCTGACCCGCCTGGATTGCTACGTGGGCGTCAGCTCCGGTGCATTCCTGACCGCCGGTCTGGCCAACCGCATCAGCAGCGCCGAGATCTGCCGGATCTTCGTCACCGGCAACAGCGACGATGCGCGGTTCCGCCCGGAAGACTTCCTTCGGCCCAACGTCTACGAATACCTGCGACGCGCCGCGACCCTGCCGGGGCTGGCCTACGGCTGGTGGCACGACCTGCTCACCGAACCGCGCAAGACCCGCTGGTCGGACCTGATCACCCGCTTCGGCGGACTGGTGCCCAGCGGCCTGTTCGACAACGCCGGGGTCGAGCGTTTCCTGCAGGACGTGTTCAGCCGCCGCGGCCGCAGCAACGATTTCCGCGACCTCGACGCCAATCTGTTCGTGGTCGCGGTGGACCTGGACAGCGGTCGTGCGGTGCGCTTCGGCGAGCCGGGCATGGACCACGTGCCGATCTCGCTGGCGATCCAGGCCAGCGCGGCGCTGCCGGGGCTGTATCCGCCGGTGCAGATCGACGGCCACCATTACGTGGACGGCGCGCTGCGCCGCACCATGCATGCCTCCACCTTGCTGGAGCGCGGCATCGACCTGATGATCGGGATCAACCCGCTGGTGCCCTACGACGCCACCCACGCGCCGCGCCGCAATGGCCACATCGACCGCGCGCGGCTGCTCGCCGGCGGCCTGCCGGCGGTGCTGTCGCAGACCTTCCGCACCCTGCTGCAATCGCGCATGCAGGTGGGGCTGGAGAAGTACGCGCGGCAGTACCCGCAGGTGGATCAGTTGGTCTTCGAGCCCAACGCCGACAACGGCGAGCTGTTCTTCACCAATCTCTTCAGCTATGCCGCGCGCCACCGCGTGTGCCAGCTCGCCTACCGCAACACCCTGTCCGACCTGCGCCGCAACGCGCAGACGCTGGAGCCGCTGCTGGCCGCACACGGCATCGCGCTGCGCCACGATATCCTCAACGACCGCAAGCGCACCTTCCTCGATGGTGTGGACGTGCAGCCGCGGCGCATGACCGAGACCACCGCGCGGCTGCGGCGTGCGCTGGACGACGTCGACCAGGTCATCGCCAACCGCCGCGCCAACCGCCGCACCCGCCGTTCGCCGGAGGCGTAGCGCTGCCGCCCCGGCCGACGGCGCCATCGCACCCCGCGCACGTCCTGCGTACGCTGGTGTGATTACTCTAGTCACAGTCCCGAGTCTCGAACCCCGCCACTCACCCGCCGAAGGAACCGCACCGTCATGGCCACTCTGAAGAAGTCCGCCCGCAAGAAGCGCAGCACCGCCGCTGCCGACGACACCCTGCAGGCGCAGGCGGAGAAGCTGTCCAAGCGCCTGGGCGAATCGGCGCAGCAGGTCTGGCTGGCCGGGGTCGGCGCGTTCGGCCGTGCGCAGGCCGAGGGCGGCAAGCTGTTCGAGACCCTGGTGAAGGAAGGCCTGAGCCTGGAGCAGAGCACCCGCAAGCTGGCCGGCGGCGGGGTCGATGCGGTGCGCGATGCGGTGGAGAACCGGGTCGGCCAGGCCCGCGAGCGCGCCGCCGACACCTGGGACCGCCTGGAAAAGGTGTTCGAGGACCGCGTGCAGCGCGCGCTGCGCCGCCTGGAAGTCCCCAGCCGCGAGGACCTGGGTGCGCTGATCGAGCGCGTGGACGCGCTCAATGGCGAACTGCGGCATCTGCGCGGCGGCCGTGCCACGCAGGCGGCGGGCAAGGCGCCGACGGCGAAGAAGGCCGCCAGGAAGACCACGGCGTCGCCCGCCGGCGCCGCCAAGCGCGCGGCACCGGCGCGCCGACCTGCCGGCCCGGTGGTCGCCAAGGTCGCGCCAGCCAAGCGCGCGGCCGCGCCCAAGCGCGCTAGCCGCAAGCGCAGCGAGACGCCGACCACGGCCGAGTAACCGGATTGTTGCAAAGCAGCACGTTTTTCCAGACAATCGAAACGGACCCGCCAGTCCATCAGAAGACCGTTTGCTCCCCTCCCCTCTCGGCTTCGGACTGGCGGGTCTTTTTTGTCCGCCGTCCACCGCTGTCGCCTTGCCGGCGCCGTGACACGCTGGCGATACACTGACTTCCTTACGGCGCGTGTGCGGGTGCGAGCATGTTTTCCTGGATAGCGGCAGCGATCTTGGCAGTCGCGGCATGGCTGGCGGCCAGCCTCTACCTGTGGCTGGTACGGCGCCGCGAGAATGAGGCTAGCGCCGGACTGCATGCGCTGGCCGGCCTGCACTGGCGCGATTTCTCCTACATGGTGCGGCGCGCGATGCGCGAACAGCGCGACCTGCAGGACGCCACCGTCGACGAGCACACGAGCCAGGAACCGCAAAGCGACTTCGTGATGACCCGCGGCGAGGCGCGCTGGCTGCTGTCGTGCAAGCACGGCCGGGCCTACCGGATCGGCTCGGCCGCGGTCAACGAACTGGGCGCGGCGGCACGGCTGATGGGCGCGCAGGGCGGCATCCTGATCACCGAGGGCAAGGTGCAGCGCGACGGCATCGCCGCGGCCGAGAAGCAGGCGGTGGAAATCCTCGACGGCCCGCGCATCTGGCCGATGCTCAAGCCCTACCTGCCCAGCGAACTGGAAGACGGCGTGATCGGCGCCAGCCGCCGCCGCGCGCAGCGCCACATCGCCATCGCCGGCCTGGCCTCGCTCGCCCTGGGCGTGGTGACCGGCGTCGGTGCGCTGGCGTTGCAGCAGCCCGCAGCGCCGCCGGCAGCCGTGGCCGCAACAGCGTCATCGCCTACGCCCGCTGCCGCTGCCGCTGCCGCAGCCGCGCCTACGCCGGCCGCAACCACGCCAACGAGCACCACCGCTGCCGCGCCCCAACCGGCGCTGGACGACGCCGGCGACCTGGCCGACCCCGATCCCGCCACCGAACAGCGCAACCGCCAGGAACTCTCCAAGGCCCTGGCCGCCACCCCGGGCGTGATCCGCGGCATCTGGCAGACGCAAATGACCCTGGTGGTCGACCGCAGCGGCGACGACGCCCAGGTGTGGACGCGCATCTGCAAGGAAGTGGAGCGCTACCCATCCCTGCGCACCGTCCGCATCCAGCTCAACCCGCGCCCGGGCCACGAGGAACCGGTGCGGTGGCGGCAATGTAGGACGTTCTGAGCGGGGATTGGAGAATCGGGAATGGGGAATCGGTAGAGCGGGCTATCGGCATTCGACTAGCATGCACCCGTGACGTTCCTGCCTGACAGGACAGAACCCGCACCGCGTGCAGCCAGCGCTGTTCCGATTCCCTACTCCCCATTCCCGATTCCCGGCTCTTACCAATGCACCCCCCGCATCAACGCAGCAAACGCGATCTGCTCCTGGCTCGGCTTGGTCTCGCGTAGCGCCTTGCGGTCGCCCTTGGCCGCGGCCGAATCGGGGAACAGTTCGAAGGCGGTGTTCATCACCACCTCGTAGGCCTTCGGCGCCACGGCGTTGACCAGGGCGGCGAAGATGCCCAAGCGGGTGGCCACGCGGCTGGGGCGTTCGATGATCGCCTTGACCATCAGGTCGGCGGCCTCGTCCACGCTCAGCGTCGGCACGCTGTCGTACATCTTGGTGGGCGCGATCATCGGCGTCTTCACCAGCGGCATGTTGACCGTGGTGAAGCTGATGCCCTTGCCCGACAACTCGCCCTGCGCGCAGCGGCTCCAGGCGTCCAGCGCCGCCTTGGAGGCGACGTAGGCGGAGAAGCGCGGCGAGTTGGCCAGCACGCCGATCGAGCTGACGTTGATGATGTGGCCCTTGCGCCGCGCGGTCATGCCCGGCAGCACGCCCATGATCAGGCGCAGGCTGCCGAAATAGTTCAGCTGCATGGTCCGCTCGAAATCGTGGAAGCGGTCGTAGCTGAGTTCGATCGAGCGGCGGATCGAGCGGCCGGCATTGTTGATCAGCACGTCGACATGGCCATGCGCGTCCAGCACGGTCTTGAGCAGGCGGTCGCAGTCGGCCAGATCCGACAGGTCGGCGGTATAGGCGAAGACCTTGCCGCCCTTGGCGTTCATCGCATCGCGTGCGGCATGCAATTCCTGCTCGCCGCGGGCCACGATGACGGTGATGGCGCCGGCCTCGGCAACGCGCTGCGCGGTGGCCAGGCCGATGCCCGAGGAGCCGCCGGTGATCAACACCACCTTGCCGCGCACCTTGCCCTTGAGCGAACGGTCGACGAACAGGTCCGGGTCCAGGTGCCGTTCCCAGTGGTCCCACAGGCGCCAGGCGTAGTCTTCCAGCCGCGGCACGGCGATGCCGCTGCCCTTGAGCGCGCGCTCGGTCTCGCGGCTGTCGAAGCGCGTGGGATAGGTGATGAACTTCAGCACCTCGCGCGGGATGCGGAAGTCGCGCAGCAGCATGCCGGTGAAGCGGCGGATCGGCGGCAGGCTGCCGACCGCGGCACGGATGCTCGAGGGCACGAACGCGAACATGCGCGCGTCCACCCGCAAGGTCATCTCCGGGGCATGGCCGGCGCGACAGAACACGTTGAGCACCTCGCCCACGCGCAGCGGCTCGGGGTCGGTGAGGTGGAAAGTGTGGCCGTCGAGCTTGGGCTTGTGCGCGATGTGGTCCATCGCGTCGGCGACGAAGTCCACCGGCACCAGGTTGATCCGCCCGCCCTCGATGCCCAGCATCGGCGCCCACGGCGGCAGCAACTGGCGCAGCTTCTTGATCAGCGGGAAGAAGTAGTACGGGCCGTCGATCTTGTCGATGGCGCCGGTGCGCGAATCGCCGACCACCATCGCCGGACGGTAGATGCGCCACTTGATCCGGGTCTCGGCGCGCACCAGCGCCTCGGCGTCGTGCTTGGTGCGCAGGTAGGGATCGTCCAGGCCCTCGGCTTCCTCGAACATGTCCTCGCGGAAGATGCCCGGGTACAGCCCGGCCACCGCGATCGAACTGGTGTGGTGGAAGATGCCGGCGCCGAGCTGCGCGGCCAGTTCCAGCGCATTGCGGGTGCCGTCGAGGTTGGCGATGCGCTGGTCCTCGGCCTTGGCGGTGAGGTCGTACAGCGCGGCCAGGTGGAAGAAATGCTTGACCTTGCCGTGCAGCGTCTTGCGCTGCGCCGTGGTCAACCCGCAATACGCCGCGCCGACGTCGCCGTGCAGCACCACCAGGCGCTTGGGATCCCAGCCCTGCTCGCGCACCAGCGCATCGAACTTGCGCTGCGACTCCTTGCGCAGCAGGACATGCACGACGCCCTTGCGCCGCATCAGCTTGGCAATCAGGTAGCGGCCGATGAAACCGGTGGCGCCTGTCACGAAATACGTCATGCCGAACCATCCCTCGTTCCGCGGCCACGGCCCCTCGCCCGGCCCCGGCGCTAACTTGCCAGAGTGCGGCGGGCAGGACAAACGCACGCCGGCGTATGGCGAACGTGCGGCATCGCAGCATCGCAGCATCGCGCACCGGCGAGGCGACTGCGCGTGCCTCATCATCCGTGCTCGTCGCGCGTCGTGTCGCGTTCTGGAAGAACGGCGTCAACCGCGACGGCCTTCCACGGACACCTTCGTCGCGCCGGCGTACGTGAGTTGCCTGCAGTCGCCGCGCGCCGGGCTCAGCGCGCGCCGGGCGAGAACCGCGCGACCAGATCGTAGGTGTCGCCGAGGAACACCTGGCGCACGAAGGTCACCGCCTGCTCGCCGCGCCAGGTGCGGCGGTCGATCAGTAGACACGCGGTGCCGGCCGGCACCTGCAGGCGCGCCGCCTGCGCGGCGCTGGCGCCGACCGCGCTGATGCGGTGTTCGGCGCGGGTCCACGGCACGTGCTGCAGCAGCCAGCTGCCGGGCACGGTCACCGCGAAGTCCATCTGCAAGGCCTCCGGCACCGCCACCGGATTGATCACCCGCTCTTCCAGCGCGAACGGACGGCCGTCGGCGTAGTGCAGGCATTGCAACGCCAGCAGGCTGCCGCCCGCGGCGACCTCGGCCTCCTGCGGCAACGCCGCGCGCGGCGCGCGCTGCTGCCGCTCCAGCAGTTCGAAACGGTAGGCATGGCCGCGCGCGGCGACCTCGACCGGGATATCCGGGATCTCCAGCGCGACCTGCTCCATGTGCGGATGCGGCCGCGCCACGAACGAACCGGCGCGGCGTCGGCGCTCGATCATGCCGGCGTCGGCGAGCAGCGCCAGCACCTTGTTGACGGTCATCCGCGAGCAGCCGTACTGCGCCATCAGTTCGTGCTCGAACGGAATGCGATGGCCGGGCGGCCACGCGCCGCTGCGGATGTGCGCCTCGATGTCGCGGCGGATGCGCTGGCTGAGCGGCAGCGTCGGCGCGGCCGGCGTCATCGGCAGTTCGTGGCGCGGCAGGCAGCGCACAGCGCGCGCGGGTCGCGGCTCATGCGTCCAGCAACCGGGTCAGCGCACGCGCGTAGCGGGCGGCGACGCCCTCGCGCTGCAGGTGGCGGCCCTCGCGGACCAGCGCACGCCCGTGGCGCCAGACCGAACGCACCGCACCGCCGCGCGCGGCGAACAGCCAACTGTCGAGCCAGGCGTCGCCGTCGCGCGCCTGCAAGGCCGGATGCGTGGCGTCCAGTTCGACCAGATCGGCCGGGGCGCCCACGCACAGGCCCTGGGCGACGCCGAGCGCCTGCGCCGCGCCCTGTGCGGCGGACTGAAACAGCAGGCGGCCGCTGGACAGCGCGGTGTCGCCGGTGAGCACGTTGCGCCCACGCAGGCTCAGGCGCTGGCCGTACTCGAGCAGGCGCAGTTCCTCGGCCGCATCGATCAGCACATTGGAGTCGGAGCCCACGCCGAAGCGGCCGCCAGCGCGCAGGAAGTCCTGCATCGGGAACAGGCCGTCGCCGAGGTTGGCCTCGGTGATCGGGCACAGCCCGACCACCGCGCCGCTGGCGGCGATGCCCTGCACTTCCGCGGCGTCGACATGGGTGGCGTGCACCAGGCACCAGCGCGCATCCACCGGCGCGTGCGCCAGCAGCCACTGCACCGGGCGCAGCCCGCTCCAGGCCAGGCAGGCGTCGACCTCGCGGGTCTGCTCGGCGATATGGATGTGCACCGGGCCGTCGCACAACGGCAGCAGCGCCGCCAGTTCGTCCGGGGTGACCGCGCGCAGGCTGTGCGGGGCCAGGCCCAGCACCGCGTCGTCCAGCCCCTGCAGGGCGCGGCGGCTGCCGTCCAGCAGTGCGGCGAACCCGTCGACGTCGTGCAGCAGACGCTGCTGCGCCGGGTTCGGCGCGGCGCCGCCGAAGTCGGCATGCGCGTAGAACACCGGCAGCAGGGTCATGCCGATACCGCTGGTCTGTGCCGCGGCAGCCAGGCGCTGCGCCATCTCGGCGCGGTCGGCGTAGGGCCGGCCGTCGGCGGCGTGATGCACGTAATGGAACTCGCCGACCCGGGTGAAGCCGGCCTCGAGCATTTCCACGTAGGCCTGCTCGGCGATGGCCTGCAGATCGTCGGGGCTCAGCCGCTGCAGGAAGCGGTACATCAGCTCGCGCCAGCTCCAGAAGCTGTCGCCGCTGCGCCCGCCGATCTCGGTGAGCCCGGCCATGCCGCGCTGGAAGGCGTGGCTGTGCAGATTGCCCAGCCCGGGCACCACGATGTCCAGGCGCTGATCGCCAAGGGCTGCGGCCACGTCGCGCTCCACCGTGGCGATGCGGCCGCCGCGCACGCCGATGCGCACGTCGCGCGCCCAGCCCTGCGGCAGCAGCGCGTGCGCGCCCCAGAATTCGCCCGATCCCGCGTTGCCGTCAGCCTGCTGCTGCGCCTGGGTCTGCACTGGACACCCTCCATCGACCACAATATTGTATATACAAAATAACCGACGAGCCTGCCCGTGACCATGCCCTGCGACACGCTCTGGCACAACGCGCACCTGATGACGCTGGACGCCGAGGACGGCGGATTGGGCCTGGTCCACGACGGCGTGGTGGCCTGCCGCGACGGCCGCATCGTCTACGCCGGCGCCGCCGCGCAGTTGCCCGGCCCGCTGTCGGCGCAACGCGGCATCGACTGCGGCGGGCGCTGGATCGGCCCCGGCCTGATCGATTGCCACACCCACCTGGTCTATGCCGGTAACCGCGCCGGCGAGTTCGAGCAGCGCCTGCTCGGCGCCAGCTACGCCGACATCGCCCGCGCCGGCGGCGGCATCGTCTCCACGGTGCGCGCCACCCGCGCCGCCGACGAGGACGCCCTGCTCGCCGCCAGCCTGCCGCGGCTGGACGCGCTGCTGGCCGAGGGCGTGACCACGGTGGAGATCAAGTCCGGCTACGGCCTGACCCTGAACGACGAACTGCGCCTGCTGCGCGTGGCGCGGCGCCTGGGCGAGCTGCGCCCGGTGGCGGTGTCGCCGACCTTCCTCGGCGCGCACGCGGTGCCGCCCGGCGGCGAGGCCCAGGCCTATATCGACGAGGTCTGCGAGCGCATGATCCCGGCGGTCGCCGCGCAGGGCCTGGCCGAGGCGGTGGACGTGTTCTGCGAGCACCTCGCGTTCACCCCGGCGCAGACCGAGCAGGTGTTCCAGGCCGCGCAACGCCATGGCCTGGCGCTGAAGATCCACGCCGAGCAACTATCCAACCAGGGCGGCGCGGCGCTGGCCGCGCGGTACGGCGCGCGCTCGGCCGACCATGTCGAATACCTGGACGACGCCGGCGTCGCCGCCATGGCCGCGGCCGGCACCGTCGCGGTGCTGCTGCCGGGCGCGTTCTATTTCACCCGCGACACCCAGCTGCCGCCGATCGCCGCACTGCGCGCCGCCGGCGTGCCGCGTGCGCTGGCCACCGACTGCAACCCCGGCACTTCGCCGCTGACCAGCCCGCTGCTGGCGATGAACCTGGCGGCGACGCTGTTCCGGCTGACCGTGGCCGAATGCATCGCCGGCTTCACCCGCGAGGCGGCGCGCGCGCTCGGGCGCCAGGACCGGGTCGGCCGGCTGCGCGCCGGGCTGGCCTGCGACCTGGCGATCTGGGACATCGCCGAACCGGCCGAATTGGTCTATCGCATGGGCTTCAACCCGCTGCATGCGCGTATCTGGAGAGGACAATGAGCGACGACGAGATCCTGCTGCGCCCCGGCGCGGTCAGCCTGGCGCAGTGGCGCGCCGTGTACCGCGGCGCCAGCGTGCGCCTGGACCCGGCCTGCGCCGACGCGGTGCTGCGCAGCGCGCGCACCGTGGAGGCGATCGTCGCCACCGGCGCGCCGGTGTACGGCATCAACACCGGCTTCGGCAAGCTGGCCAGCGTGCGCATCGAGCGCGAGGACCTGGAGGCTCTGCAGCGCAACATCGTGCTGTCGCACGCGGCCGGGGTCGGCGCGCCGATGCCGGTGCCGGTGGTGCGGCTGATGATGGCACTGAAGCTGGCCAGCCTGGCCCAGGGCGCCTCCGGCGTGCAGCCGCAGACGCTGGCGCTGCTGGAAGCGCTGCTGCGCCACGAGGTGATCCCGGTGGTGCCGTGCCAGGGCTCGGTCGGTGCCTCCGGCGATCTGGCACCGCTGGCGCACCTGGCCACGGTGATGCTCGGGGTCGGCGAGGCCTTCGTCGGCGACGCACGCCTGCCGGCGGCGCAGGCGCTGGCCCAGGCCGGGCTGCAGCCGCTGACGCTGGGCGCCAAGGAGGGCCTGGCCCTGCTCAACGGCACCCAGTTCTCCACCGCCTACGCGCTGGCCGGGCTGTTCGAGATCGAGCGCGTGTTCCATGCCGCGCTGGTCGCCGGCGCGCTGTCCACCGAGGCCGCGAAAGGCTCGGACACCCCGTTCGATCCGCGCATCCACGCGCTGCGCGGCCAGCCCGGGCAGATCGACACCGCCGCGGCGCTGCGCGATTTGATGCACGCCTCGGCGATCCGCGATTCGCACCGCGACAACGACGTGCGCGTGCAGGATCCGTACTGCCTGCGCTGCCAGCCGCAGGTGATGGGCGCGGCGCTGGACGTGATGCGCCAGGCCGCCACCACCCTGGCCACCGAAGCCAACGGCGTGTCGGACAACCCGCTGGTGTTCAGCGACACCGGCGAAGCGCTGTCCGGCGGCAACTTCCACGCCGAGCCGGTGGCCTTCGCCGCCGACATGCTGGCGCTGGCGGTGTGCGAGATCGGCTCCATCAGCGAACGCCGCGTCGCCATGCTGGTGGATCCGGCGCTGTCCGGATTGCCGGCGTTCCTGACCCCCAAGCCCGGCCTCAACTCCGGCTTCATGATCCCGCAGGTCACCGCCGCGGCGCTGGTGTCGGAGAACAAACAGCGCGCCTACCCGGCCAGCGTCGATTCGATCCCGACCTCGGCCAACCAGGAAGACCACGTGTCGATGGCCGCGCACGGCGCGCGCCGCCTGCTGGCGATGGCCGAGAACGCGGCCAACGTGGTCGGCATCGAACTACTGGCGGCCGCGCAGGGCTGCGACTTCCACGCGCCGCTGCGCTCCAGCGCCGCCCTGGAAGCCGCGCGCGCGCTGCTGCGCGTCCGCGTCCCGGCGCTGCAGGACGATCGCTATTTCCATCCGGACATGCTGGCCGCCACCGCGCTGGTGCGCGACGGCGCGCTGGCCGCGGCGGTGGGGATGCGGCTGCCCGAGGTTAGCGTCTGATCTGAAGACCCCGTCGCAGGAGCAGCCCTGCCCCTTTTTGGGATCAGCCGCGACCGGGCTTTACCAGGTAATGCCCCGTTCGCGGCTGAAGCCGCTTCCACAGAACAGCACAACGCGAGGCCGTATGACATCCCTGCCCGACTGGCTCACTGTGCACCGCGGCGATGCGCCGCTGATCCTCAGCTTCCCGCACACCGGCACCGACCTGCCGGAAGCGCTGGCCGACCGTTTCGTCTCGCCATGGCTGGCGCAGCGCGATGCCGACTGGTGGGTGCACCTGCTGTACGACGTCGCCAACGCGCTGGGCGCGACGACCGTGCGCACCGCGATCTCGCGCTCGGTGATCGACGTCAACCGCGACCCGGCCGGGGTGTCGCTGTATCCCGGGCAGAACACCACCGGGCTGTGCCCACTGACCACATTCGACGCGCAGCCGCTGTACCGACCCGGGGCCGAGCCGGATGCGGCCGAGATCGACGCGCGCCGCGCGCAGTGGTTCGCGCCCTACCACGCCGCGCTGGACGCGGAGATCGCGCGCCTGCGCGCCCTGCACCCGGCCATCGTGGTGTACGACGCGCATTCGATCCGCTCACGCATTCCGCACCTGTTCGACGGCGAGTTGCCGCAGTTCAACATCGGCAGCGCCGGTGCCTCCGGCGCGGTGGACAGCAGTTGCGCGGCAGCGCTGACCGATGCGGTGGAGCGCGTCTGCGCCGGCAGCGGCTTCAGCCACGTCCGCAACGGCCGCTTCAAGGGCGGCTGGAGCACCCGCCACCACGGTGCGCCGGCCGACGGCGTGCACGCGATCCAGATGGAACTGGCTTGCCGCGGCTACATGCACGAGCCCGACACGGTCGACCCCGGCAACTGGCCCTCGCCGTGGCAACCCGAATACGCCGCGCCGCTGCGCGCGGTGCTGCAGCAGGTGCTGCAGGCCTGCCTCGACTTCGTCCGCAGCCCCGCCGCATCCGCCCGCACCACCGCCTGACGCGCGCGCAGCGCGTTCCGCCTTCCGCGCATCCACCTGAGGATTCCCGCATGACCCGCCTCGACGCCACCCGCATCATCCAAGCGCCCACCGGCAGCGCCCTCACCGCCAAGAGCTGGCTGACCGAAGCGCCGCTGCGCATGCTGATGAACAACCTGCACCCGGACGTGGCCGAGCGCCCGCAGGAGCTGGTGGTGTACGGCGGCATCGGCCGCGCCGCGCGCGACTGGGAGAGCTTCGACGCCATCGTCGAGACGCTCAAGCGCCTGGACGACGACCAGACCCTGCTGGTGCAGTCCGGCAAGCCGGTCGGCGTGTTCCGCACCCATGCCGACGCGCCGCGGGTGCTGATCGCCAATTCCAACCTGGTGCCGCGCTGGGCCAACTGGGACCACTTCAACGAACTCGATAAGAAGGGCCTGGCCATGTACGGCCAGATGACCGCCGGCAGCTGGATCTACATCGGCGCGCAGGGCATCGTGCAGGGCACCTACGAGACCTTCGTCGAAATGGGCCGGCAGCACTACGGCGGCGACCTGTCCGGCAAGTGGCTGTTCACCGGCGGCCTCGGCGGTATGGGCGGCGCGCAGCCGCTGGCCGCGGTGATGGCCGGCGCCTCGTGCCTGGCGGTGGAGTGCCGCAAGAGCAGCATCGACATGCGCCTGCGCACCGGCTACCTGGATACCTGGACCGACTCGCTGGACGAGGCGCTGCGCCTGATCGCCGAGGCCTGCGCGGCGAAGACGCCGCGCTCGGTCGGCCTGCTCGGCAACGTCGCCGACGTGCTCGCCGAACTGCTGGCGCGCGGGATCAGGCCGGACCTGCTGACCGACCAGACCTCCGCGCACGACCCGGTCAACGGCTACCTGCCGCAGGGCTGGACGGTCGAGCAGTGGGACGCCAAGCGCGTCTCCGCGCCGAAGGAGGTGGAACAGGCCGCGCGCGCCTCGATGGCCAACCACATCCGAGCCATGCTCGGTTTCCACGCCCTGGGCGTGCCGACCGTGGACTACGGCAACAACCTGCGGCAGATGGCGCTGGAGGAAGGCGTGGCCAATGCCTTCGACTTCCCGGGCTTCGTCCCCGCCTACATCCGCCCGCTGTTCTGCCGCGGCGTCGGCCCGTTCCGCTGGGCCGCGCTGAGCGGCGACCCGGAGGACATCGCCAGGACCGACGCCAAGGTCAAGGAACTGATTCCGGACGATGCCCACCTGCACCGCTGGCTGGACATGGCCGCCGAGAAGATCCAGTTCCAGGGCCTGCCGGCGCGCATCTGCTGGGTCGGCCTGGGCGACCGCGACCGCCTGGGGCTGGCGTTCAACGAGATGGTCGCCAAGGGCGAACTGAAGGCGCCGGTGGTGATCGGCCGCGACCACCTGGACAGCGGCAGCGTCGCCTCGCCGAACCGCGAGACCGAGGCCATGGCCGACGGCTCCGACGCCGTCTCCGACTGGCCGCTGCTCAACGCCCTGCTCAACACTGCCAGCGGCGCCACCTGGGTCTCGCTGCATCACGGCGGCGGCGTCGGCATGGGTTTCTCGCAACACGCCGGCATGGTCATCGTCTGCGACGGCACCGAGGCGGCGGCCAAGCGCATCGCCCGGGTGCTGTGGAACGACCCCGCGACCGGCGTCATGCGTCATGCCGATGCGGGGTATGCCATCGCCCTCGACTGCGCCCGCGACAAGCACCTGGACCTGCCCGGCATCCTGCGCTGAGGCCGGCGCCCGTCCGCCGCCTGCGCGCGGCGGGCGGGCGCACGACGCGGCAAAGCGGAACTGCGTCACCCCTCGCACGATACAGCCTCAAGTTCGGCCGAGCTGCGCCGACAAGGGATGCATCGTTTCAAGGAGCCTGCATGGGCATCCTGATCTACCTCACTCCTGCCGTGGCGCTGTGGGCTGCCGTTGCCACAGCGTTCGCGCATGGCTTGTTCCAGCGTCTGGGGCATGCCTATCGGCGCGACGCGACTGCGAAGGAGACGATCGCGCGGTATCAGGCGGCGCTGAGCCAGCTGAAGGCGCAGGCCGCCGCCAGCGCGCAGGAACTGGAAACGCTGCGCCAGGACCACGAGCGCCTGCGCGCGACCTACGAATACGAGGCAGCGCCCGCAGCGGCGGCGTCCGCCGATGCCGCACCGGCCGCGGCGCCTTCGCCCGTTCCCCCGAAGCCGGGGCCGGCACCGGCGGCGCCTCCGGCCGCGCCGCCATCGACCATCGCCCTGGCGCAGATCGACATCGCCGACGAAGTCGGCACCCTGCTCGCCCACGTCGCCCGCGTGGCGCGCAGCATCCGCCGCTACAGCGCCTACAGCCGCGGCCACAACGGCCCGGAGCCGGCCAGCGCGCGCTACGACCTGCACTGGCTCTCCGACTGCCTGCACAACCTGGACCAGGTCGGCCATGCGCTGGCGCGCAACAACATGGAAACCCTCACCGCCGCCTGCACCGAACTGCTGACCATGTACGAGCAGTACCTGCGCGACGGTTCCGGCTACAACAGCCGCGACACCTTCCAGCGGCTCAGCACGCAGGTGCCGCTGGCCGAAGTCACCGATGCGATCCGTTCCATCGCGGCCAAGGCCTCGCTGGCGCGACAGGCGCAGGCCGCCCACGAAGAGGCCGCGCATGCGCACGAACGCGTCGCCGACAGCCGCCAGGCCGACGCACTGTCGATGCTGTAACCGCGGCGTCCGCGCCGGCCACCGGCCGCGGCCCGCGTTGACCCGGCCTCCCGCCCGTGCTGTGATGCCTGCCGGTCAGGGCGGAGCGGGATCATGGCAGACAGCAAGGCGGCCTTCGAGAAAGCGGTCCAGGACATCAAGCAGCGGGCCGAGCGCCCCGACAACGACACCCTGTTGCGGCTGTACGCGCTGTACAAGCAAGGCTCGGAGGGCGACGTCAGCGGCGCCAAGCCGGGCTTCTTCGACTTCGTCGGCACCGCCAAGTACGAGGCCTGGGCCAAGCTCAAGGGCGTGCCGCAGGCGGAAGCGCAGAAGAAATACGTGGACCTGGTGAAGAAGCTGCTGGCCTGATGGCACGCGACACCCGGCGGCGCATCCTCGAGACCGCCCTGGCGATGTTCAACGCGCAGGGCGAGCCGCACGTCACCACCAACCACATCGCCGACGAGCTGGAAATCAGCCCCGGCAACCTGTACTACCACTTCCGCAACAAGGACGACATCATCGAGCACCTGTTCGCGCGCTACGAGGAGCGCATGGACACGGCGCTGGCGCTGCCGAGCACGCGCCTGCCGGGGCTGGAGGATATCTGGCTGCAGTTGCACCTGGTGTTCGAGTGCATCTGGGACTACCGCTTCCTGTACCGTGACCTGGTCGAGATCCTCAGCCGCAGCCGGCGCCTGCGCCTGCGCTTCGCACGCATCCTGCGCCGTGCCGACGCCAGCGTGCAGGCGGTGTTCGAGGGACTGGCGCAGACCGGCGCGATGCGCGCCAGCGCCCAGGAACGCGGCGGCGTGGCCACCAACGTGCTGGTGGTGGCCACGTTCTGGCTCAACTATGCGGCCGCGCGCGGCGAAAAGGACGAGCAAGTGGCGATCCGCCACGGCATCGTGCAGGTGATGCAACTGATCGCGCCGTTCCTGCGCGACGCCGAACGCGCGCACCTGGCCGCGTTGATGGACGCCTATCTGGATTGAAGCGCCCTGCCCTGCGCGCAAGCACAGCCGGGGCGCGGTGCCGCTCAGTCGGCGGCGGCCTGCGCGGCTGGCCCGTCGAGCCGGTAGACCTTGCAGACCAGGCCCGGCGGGGTGCGGTAGGTGCGAAAGCCGATGGCCTCGTAGTACGCCTGCCCGAGCGCATTGTCGGCGGCGATGCTGGCGTCGATCTGCGCCAGCCCGGCGCTGCGCGCGGCCGCACAGGTGGCCCGGAACAGCGCGCTGCCGACCCCACGGCGCGCCGCGCGCGGATCGACGTGTGTGCCGATGATGCCCCAACCCTCGGCCACGTCGTAGGCATTGCCGGGACGCGCGATGCGCAGCGACTGGAAGCCGAGGACACGCCCGTCGGCGTCCTCGGCCAGCACGCACTGGAGACGATCGGGATGCTGCAGGTAGGTCGCGCGCACCGTCGCCAGATCGGTCGGCGCCTTGCGCAGGCCGGCCGCGAAGATCGCGTCCTGCACCGCGACCATCGCCTCGGCATCGTCAAGCGTGGCGGGCCGGATCTGCATGGTGCCGTCTCTCGTCAGGTCGTGGCCGGCGAGTATGCCCGAGCGTGGCCGGCCGCCATGCGTGCGGAGGCGCCGGGTCAGGCGCCAGCGCGACGACGACCAGTCACACGCTTGGCCGGGCTGCGCTTGGCCGCCGCCGGCTTGGCGCCGCGCTTGCCCGTCGCGGCGCGCTTGCGCGACTGCGGACGCGCCTGCAACCCCAACTTCACCAGCACCGGCTGCAGGCGCGCCTCGACCTCGGCGCTCAACGGCTGCACCTGACCACGCAGCGCCGCCGCGCCCTCGCGCACGCTGCTCTCGGCCTCGTCGGCCAGTTGCGTGGCCAGCGCCTTGAGCGTCGCCGCGCCCTGCGCGGCATCGGCCGCGGCGGCCAGCGCGCGCTTGCGGGTCAGCGCGACCACGCCCAGCCCGGCCAGCCACAGGTGCCGCGGGTTCAGCCGGTCCGGCCGCAGCGCGGAGGTGGAACGCTTCTTGGTCGCCATCGCAGGATCTCCAGAGGGGGCCGGCAGTGGCCCCGATGCGCACCATGCTGGGGCCGGCGGCTTGAGCAAACACACTATCGGCGCCCCACCCTTGCCACGCGCCGGCAGCGGCGCCATGCTCGGCGCGGACGCCGTGGCCCGGCGCCGCACAGGGAGATCCACATGGCAGCAAAATCGGGCGCGTGGGCGCCGTTTCCGTACGACGCCAAGGCCTACGCCTACGCCGGCGAGGCGCTGAAGAAAGCGTGGCCCAAGCTGCACGCTGGCGACCGCGAACCCTATCCGGACCCGGCACGCGCGCAGGCCCTGCTCGACGCAGCCGGCAAGGCCGGAAAGGGCCACGACGCGCAGACCCTGTCGGCCGCGCTGATCGAGGCCTGGCGGGCGTTCCACCAGGGGCAGTTCCAGCAGGCCTACGAGGCCGGCAAGGCGCTGGGCGTGTTAGGCGCCTCGGTCGCGGTCAAGGCGATCGGCATCCACGCCGGCTATCTGGTCGAGGACGAAAAAGAGCAGTTGCAGCGGCTGCAGCAGGCCGCGACGCTGGCCGAGGCGGCGATCGCCGCGCTGCCGGACGAGGCCAACAGCCACTACCGCCACGCCTTCGCACTCGGTCGCTACAGCCAGGGCCTGAGCATCGTCAAGGCGCTCAAGCAGGGCATCGCCAGCAAGGTGCGCGCCTCGCTGGAAGCGGCCCTGGAGCTGGAGCCCAAGCATGCCGAGGCGCACATGGCGCTGGCCCTGTACCACGCCGAGATCATCGGCAAGGTCGGCGCGATGATCGGCGGCCTCACCTACGGGGCCAAGGCCGCCACCGCCGAACAGCATATCCAGCAGGCGCTGAAGCTGGTGCCGGACGCGCCGATCGCCCACGTCGAACACGCCAACGTGCTGCTGTTGCTGTACGGCGACAAACGCGAGGAAGACGCCGCCGCGGCGTTCGAGAAGGCCGCCAAGCTCAAGCCGCGCGATGCGATGGAAGCGCTGGACGCAGCGTTTGCTCGCGATCAGTTGGAGTAGACGCCGGCGCAAGTTGAGCGTATCGCAATGTTTTCTCGTAGGGGCGGCTTCAGCCGCTGCTACGACGCATCGCATACCCGTGATTGGACACACCGCGAGGCGACCGGCGTGATCGGCGGCAGGAGGCCAATCACACCCTTCCCGCATCCACCCCGCCCCGCCGCCGCGAAGCCGCATCGCGACCTCGCAGCGACGGCCCGCGTCAGCCTGCCGGAGGCAGCGCGTAGGCGATTACATAGTCGCCGCGCTTGGTCTCCATGAAGTGATGGCCGGCGGCGACGATGACCAGGTACTCGCGCCCGTCGACCGCATACACCATCGGCGTGGCCTGGCCACCGGCCGGCAGCTTGGCCTGCCACAGGGTCTTGCCGCTGGCCAGGTCGATCGCGCGGATCAGGTCGTCGGTGGCCGCGGCGATGAAGATCAGGCCGCTGGCGCTGACCACGGCGCCGCCGTTGTTGGGCGTGCCGATCTCGATCGGCAAGCCGGAGTGGATGCCGAACGGGCCGTTGCCGCGCGCGCTGCCGAACGGACGGTCCCATAGCGTTTTGCCACTGGTCAGGTCGATCGCACGGATGCCGCCATAGGGCGGCTGCTTGCACAGCAGCCCGGTGAACGGCAGGCGCCAGCCGGCGTTGACGTTGATCGCGTACGGCGTGCCGGCCTGCGGATCGCCGGCGCCCTCGGCGCCGCCGCTGTCGCCGCGCACCTGGTCGCGCGGCGCCCAGCCCATCTTGTCGGCCTTGGCCCGCGGCACCAGCCGGTTGTAGTTGGGCATGTCGTTGTAGTTGGCGACGATCACCGCACGCTGCGGATCCACCGCCACGCTGCCCCAGTCCGAGCCGCCGTTGTAGCCGGGGTACTCGATCGAATGGCGGTCGGCTTCCGGCGGCGTGTAGATGCCCTTGTAGCTGGCGCTGCGGAACTGGATGCGGCACACCAGTTGGTCGATCGGGGTCATGCCCCACATGTCGCGCTCGGTCAGGTCGCGCTTGCGCAGCGAGTGGTACAGCGAGAACGGCTGGGTCTTGGCGCGGCGCTGCGGCTCCACACCGCCACCCGGCACCGCGCGTTCCTCGACCCCGACCAGCGGCTTGCCGGTGCGCCGGTCGAGCACGTACAGCTCGCCCTGCTTGCTCGGCAGCAGCACCGCCGGCACGGTGGTGCCGTCGTGCGGGAAATCCAGCAACGTCGGTTGCGAACCCAGGTCGTAGTCCCACACGTCGATGTGGGTGGTCTGGAAATTCCACACCGGCTTGCCGGTGGTGACGTCCAGCGCGACCAGCGAGGTCGCATAGCGGTCTTCCTGCGGGGTGCGCGAACTGCTCCAGTAGTCGGCCGAGGAATTGCCCATCGGCAGGTACACGTAGCCGAGCTGCTCGTCGCCGGCCGCGCTGGTCCACATGTTGGGCGTACCACGGGTCCAGGTCTGCCCCGGCGGCGGCGCGCCGGTCCAGTCCGGATGGGTCATGTCCCAGGCCCAGCGCAGCGCGCCGGTCACCGCATCGAAGCCCTGGATCACGCCGGACGGCTCGTAGCGCTTCTGTCCGTCCAGCACCTGGTGGCCGGTGACGACGACCCCGCGCACGATGGTCGGCGGCGAATTGATTGAGACATAGCCGGGCGGCGTGGAGCCCATGCCGACGGTGATGTCGACCTGGCCATGCTGGCCGAAGTCCTCGCAGGGCTTGCCGTCGGCCGCATCGACCGCGATCAGGCGTCCGTCCAGGGTGCCTTCGATGATGCGCTGGCGGCAGGCCGTCGACGCCGTGGCTTGGGCGTCGGGCACCGCGTAGTAGCTGACGCCGCGGCAGGCGGCGGTATACGGGATCGCCTTGTCCGCCACCTTGGGGTCGTAGCGCCAGCGTTCGCGGCCGCTGCGCGCATCCAGCGCGATCAGCTGATTGCGTGCGCTGCACAGGTACAGGCTGTCGCCGATCTTCAGCGGCGTGGTTTCCGCGCCCCAGCGCTTGTCCGGCAGGTCGCCGGTGCGGAAGGTCCAGGCGGTACGCAACTGCGCCACGTTGTCCGGAGCGATCTGCCGCAGCGGCGTATAGCGGCTGCCGGCGTTGTCGCGGCCGTAGGCGGCCCAGTCGGCATCGGCAGGCGTGTCGGCCGGCTGCGCGCCGGTGCGCGAGGTCGCCAGCGCCGCGGCCATGCCGGCCGCATGCGCCAGCGTGCCGTCGGCCTCGGTCACGCCGTACGGCAGGAACGCCAGCGCGAACGCGCCGACGAACACCAGCGCCAGCACCGCGGCGAGCGTGCGCGACAGCGTGCGCGAGAACGGGCGGTCCAGCCGCGGCAGGAGTAGCGCCAACAGCAAGGCCAGGAACACCATCAGGCCCATGCGCGGCACCCAGCGCCAGTAATCGGTGCCCGATTCCCACGCCGCCCACAGCAGCGACAGCAGGAAGGTCGCGGCGAACCACAACGCGCCGCTGCGCCGCGCGCGCCAAAGCTGCACGCCGGAAATCGCCAGGCCGAGGCCGGCGACCAGGTAGTACCAGGAGCCGCCTATCGCCAGCAGCCAGGCACCCCCGATCGCCAGCACCACGCCGATCAGCACACAGGCGCCGCCGAGCAGGCGCAGCGGCCAGCCGCCACGACGCTGCGTTCGTTCGAATTCGTTCATTGCCACTCCTTGCAGGACACGGCCACGCGGAACATCCGCCGTGGCAGCGGCGCACGCGCGCCGCGCATCCTTATCCCAAGCGGCCGGTGAATGCCGCGCGTTTCCTGCTGACACACGCTGACACGCAACCTTGCCGTCCTCGTGATCCAGCATCGACCTGGGCATCACGCGGCCTGTGTCGTCGAGAGCGACAACGACCGGACGATTATGTGCGGTCGGTGTGGCGCAGCGGTCGTACAAATGGCCGCCGTGGCGCCGCGTGCACGCTCGCAGCAGAGCATCCGCCTCGTCGCGGTGGCCAGCCCCAAAAACGACGACGCCGGCACGAGGCCGGCGTCGTCGTTCGCTCAGGAGCGGATCACGCCTGCGGCGGTGCAGCCTCGCCAGTACCTTCGGCGACGCCGTCCTCGCCCGGCAGCACGTCTTCCTCGACCAGCGAGCCGTCCAGGCGTTCCACCGCCTGCAGCTTCTCGCCCTTGGACAGACGGATCAAGGTCACGCCCTGGGTGTTGCGGCCGACGCGGGAGATTTCCGAGGCACGGGTCCGCACCAGGGTGCCGCCGTCGGAGATCAGCAGCACTTCGTCGCGGGTGCTCAGCAGCACCGCACCGACCAGCTTGCCGTTGCGCTCGCTGGTCTGGATGCCGATCACGCCCTGGGTGCCGCGGCCCTTGCGCGGATACTCGCCCAGCGGGGTGCGCTTGCCGTAGCCGTTCTCGGTCGCGGTGAGGATGTAGGCATCGGCCTCGTCGCCGTTGCGCGCCTCGGCATCGACCTCACTGTCCGCTGCGGCGTCGACGTCGTCGGCGTCCTCGTCCTGGCCCACGGCCGGCTCGGCCACGATCAGGCTGACCACGTACTCGCTCTTGGCCAGGCGGATGCCGCGCACACCGCGGCTGCTGCGACCGGTCGGCTTGACCCCGCCGCGGCTCTTGCGCCGCGCGCCACGGGCGTCGTCGCCCTCCTCGCCCGCGGCCTCGTCGTCGGCCACTGCGCCGTCGTCGGCACCGACCTCGTCGACGGCCGCATCATCGGCCTCGTCGTCCTTGGGCCGTTCGGAGAAGCGCACGGTCTTGCCGTTGGAGGCGAACAGCAGCACGTCGCGCTCGCCGTCGGTGAGCGCCACGCCCACCAGCGCGTCGCCCTCGTCCAGGTTGATCGCGATCTTGCCGATCTTGCGCTGGAAGGCGAACTCGCTCAGCGGGGTCTTCTTGACCATGCCGTTGCGGGTGGCGAAGAACACGTAGCGGCCCTCGGCGTACTCACGCACCGGCAGCACCGCCTGCACGCGCTCGCCGTTCTCCAGCGGAATCCAGTTGACGATCGGGCGGCCGCGCGCGTTCGGCCCGGCCTCGGGCAACTGGTGCACGGGCAGCCAGAACACCTTGCCGCTGCTGGTGAAGGTCAGCAGGGTGTCGTGGGTGTTGACCAGCCACAGCTGGTCGATGAAATCCTCTTCCTTGGTCGCCGCCGCGCTACGGCCGCGGCCGCCGCGGCGCTGCGCGCGGTAGGCGCTGACCGGCTGGCGCTTGGCGTAGCCGGCATGCGACAGCGTCACGACCACGTCTTCCGGCGCGATCAGGTCGAGGATGTCCAGGTCCTCTTCGCTGTGACGGATCTCGGTGCGGCGTGCGTCGCCGTATTCCTCGCGGATGTTGACCAGTTCCTCGCGGATCACCTGCAGCAGCACGTCCGGGTTTTCCAGGATGCGGATCAGCCCGGCGATGGCGTCCAGCAACTGCTTGTATTCCTCGGTCAGACGCTCCTGCTCCAGGCCGGTCAGGCGGTGCAGGCGCATTTCCAGGATCTGCGTAGCCTGCACTTCGGTCAGCTGATAGCCGCCGCCGACCAGGCCGACGCCGCTGGGCAGGTCTTCCGGGCGCGAGGCCTCGGCGCCGGCCGCGTTGAGCAGCGCGCCGACCAGGCCCGGTTGCCAGGTCTTGGCCAGCATGCGCTCGCGCGCTTCGTTCGGGTTCGCCGAGGTCTTGATCAGCTCGATCATCTCGTCGATGTTGGCGAGCGCGACGGTCAGGCCTTCGAGGATGTGCGCGCGGGCGCGCGCCTTGCGCAGTTCGAAGATGGTGCGGCGGGTGACCACTTCGCGGCGGTGGCGGACGAAGGCCTCCAGCATCTGCTTGAGGTTCATCAACTGCGGGCGGCCGTCGACCAGCGCCACCATGTTGATGCCGAACACCGACTCCATCTGGGTCTGCTGGTACAGGTTGTTCAGCACCACGTCGGCGGCTTCGCCGCGCTTGACCTCGATGTAGATGCGCATGCCGTCCTTGTCGGACTCGTCGCGCAGCTCGCTGATGCCTTCGAGCTTCTTTTCCTTGACCAGCTCGGCGATCTTCTCGATCAGCCGCGCCTTGTTGACCTGGTACGGGATCTCGGTGACCACGATCGCTTCGCGGCCGTTGTCCTGGATCTCGATCTCGGCCTTGGCGCGCATGCGCACGCGGCCGCGGCCGGTGCGATAGCCGGCGACGATGCCGGTGGTGCCGTTGATGATGCCGGCAGTCGGGAAATCCGGGCCGGGGATGTGCTCCATCAACCCGTCCACGTCGATCTGCGGGTTGTCGATCAGCGCCAGGCAGGCGTTGATCGACTCGGTCAGGTTGTGCGGCGGGATGTTGGTGGCCATGCCCACCGCGATGCCGGCCGAGCCGTTGACCAGCAGGCTCGGGAAGCGCGTCGGCATCACCGACGGTTCCTGTTCCTTTTCGTCGTAGTTGGGCTGGAAATCGACGGTTTCCTTGTCGATGTCGGCCATCATCTCGTGCGCGAGCCGCGACATGCGCGCCTCGGTGTAACGCATCGCCGCCGCGGAATCGCCGTCGACCGAACCGAAGTTACCCTGCCCGTCCACCATCAGGTAACGCAGCGAGAACGGCTGCGCCATGCGCACCAGGGTGTCATACACCGACTGGTCGCCGTGCGGATGGTACTTACCGATGACGTCGCCGACGATACGCGCC
Organism: Xanthomonas sp. LMG 12459; assembly: GCF_009192905.1. NCBI lineage: Bacteria > Pseudomonadati > Pseudomonadota > Gammaproteobacteria > Lysobacterales > Lysobacteraceae > Xanthomonas > Xanthomonas sp. LMG 12459. The sequence continues at coordinate 6,642 of NZ_NSGT01000032.1, read as the reverse complement.
GACTTGTAGTAGGGCTTGTTGCTGTGCGCGCCCAACTCGTTCATCGCGAACAACACGCGGCGATGCACCGGCTTGAGGCCGTCGCGCGCATCCGGGAGGGCACGCCCCACGATCACGCTCATGGCGTAATCGAGGTAGCTCTTGCGCATCTCGTCTTCCAGGTTGACCTGGATGATTTCCTTGGCGGATTCTGCCATTCGGGTTCCGTAAGTCTGGTGGCGGATCGACCACCACGCCGGCCCGCGACAGGCGGGCCCGCCGCGGCCGCACGCCTAGGGCGCACGGCGGTCGATCGAACCGCCGGATTCTATCATGACAGGCGCCCGATTGCCCGGTTTTTGCCGGCGCGAACAAGCACTTGCGCGCCATCAGCCGCCTCTGCCGGGCGCGACGGCGCTCCCTGGAACTCAGCCGCCGAAGGCGGCGCGCATGCGCGCCGGGTCCGGCTGCTCGATGACCCCGCGCTCGGTGACGATGGCATCGATCAGGTCCGCCGGGGTCACGTCGAACACCGGGTTCCAGGCGGCGATGCCGTCGGCCACGGTGCGCGTGCCGCCGACGCCGAACAGCTCGCCCGGATCGCGTTGCTCGATCTCGATCTGCGCGCCGTCGGCAGTGTCCATGTCCACGGTGGACGACGGCGCCACCACCATGAATTTGACGCCATGGTGGCGCGCGGCGATCGCCAGCTGGTAGGTGCCGATCTTGTTGGCGGTGTCGCCATTGGCGCAGATGCGGTCGGCGCCGACGATCACCCACTGCACCGCGCCGGTCTTCATCAGGTGCGAGGCAGCCGAATCGGCGATCAGGGTGGCGTCGATGCCGTCCTGCTGCAGTTCCCACACGGTCAGCCGCGCGCCCTGCAGCCACGGCCGGGTCTCGCCGGCGAACACCTTGGCGATGCGCTGCTGGGCGACGCCGGCGCGGATCACGCCCAGCGCGGTACCGAAGCCGGCGGTAGCCAGCGAGCCGGTGTTGCAATGGGTCAGCACGCCGCTGCCCGGCACGATCAGGCCGGCACCGAGCGCGCCCATGTGCCGGTTGGCGGCCAGATCCTCTTCGGCGATCGCCTGCGCCTCGCGCTCCAGCACGGCCTGCCAGTCGCTGCCTGCCGCGCCCAGGGCGCCGCGCATGCGCGCCAGCGCCCAGGCCAGGTTGACCGCGGTCGGGCGCGCGGCATTGAGCCGTTGCAGGGCCGGCTCCAGCTTCAGCAACGCCTCGGCGCCGTTCTCGGCCTGCACCTCGCGCGCGGCCAGCACCGTGCCCCAGCCTGCAGCGATGCCGATCGCCGGCGCGCCGCGCACGGCCAGGGCGTGGATCGCCGCGGCGACCTGGTCGCTGTCGGTGCAGCGCACGTGTTCGACCGCGAACGGCAGCTTGCGCTGGTCCAGCAGCTCCAGCGCGTCGCCGGTCCACAGGATCGGGCGGATATGGTCGTAGCGGGCGTAATCGATATCGAGGGCGGCGTTCATCGCGCCATTGTAAACGCCGGCGATTGCGGATTGAGGACGCCGCGCGGTGTCGCAACGCCGCGCCAGCGATCAGTTGACGCTGAACTCGGCGCGGCAGCCCTTGTCCACCCAGATACCGTCGCGGTCCCAGCCCCAGCTGTCGTCCTGCACGCAGGGCGCGCCGGACAATTGCCGGCGCAGTTCGACACGATCCTGCACACTGACGCCGCAGCGGCGCCGCGCCTTGCCCTTGGATTCGCACAGCACCGGCCGCGGGCCGGCGGGGAAGCCGGAGCCGTCGGCGGCGCCGATCTCGAACTCGCCGCGGCAGCCGCGCGCGACCCAGATCTCGTTGCGGCGCACGCCCCAGCTGCGCTCCTCGCGGCACGGCACCGACGACAACTGCCGCATCAATCGCACCGGGGCGCCGCGCAGCATCACCGGGCAGCTCTCCAGGCGCCCATCGGATTCGCAGCGCAACACGCGGCGCATCGCGCTGCGCGGCGCCTCCACCGGATTGGGACGGAATTCGGCGCGACAGCCCAGGGTCACCCACACGCCGGTGGCGTCGGAACCCCACTCGCTGCCACGGATGCAGTCGTTGTCGGAGAGTTGCCGCACCAGTTGCACGCCCCGGTCGGTGGACATCGGACAGTGCACCCAGGTCATGTCGCGCGACTCGCAGCGGACCACCGCGGCATCGTACGCATCGGTGTCCTGCGCCTGCGACGGCATCGGCCACACACTTGCCGCCAACCCCAGCCAACACCAGCCACCGAGCCCGTACGCCCACTTCATGCTTGGCTCTGCCCCTATGCCTAGAACCTGAACAACGAAGACCTGCTGGCGCGCAGCGTGCGCTTGCCGTGCCCGATCAAACCATCATCGGTGTGGACAACGCAACAAGGCGCCGCGAAAACACGTGACGGCCGGTTCAGGCATGCGCGAAATCGTAGGCGAGCACGTCGCCGATCTGCGCGGTGCCGCGCATCGCCATCAGCAGCCGGTCCACGCCGACCGCGACGCCGGCACAGTCGGGCAAGGCCGGCAGCGCCTGCAGCAGCCGCTCGTCCAGCGGCGGCAGTACCGCGCCGCGCGCCTGACGCAGCGCATGGTCGCGCAGGAAGCGCCGGCGCTGCTCGGCGGCATCGTTGAGCTCGTGGTAGCCGTTGGCCAGTTCGTAGCTGCCCAGGTACAGCTCGAAGCGCTCGGCCACCGGCGGGTCGCCGTCGCGCACGCGCGCCAGCGCGCACTGGCTGGCCGGCCAGTCGTGGACCACGGTGAGGCGGTCGGCCGGGAACGCCGGCTGCAGGCAGTGGGTCATCAGCAGGTCCAGCCAGTCGTCGCGGCCCAGGCCGTCGGCATCGATGTGGATCTCGCGTAGCGGCTGCTGCAGCGCCTCCAACGGCGCAGCGAATGGATCCAGGCCCAGCCCCTGCAGGAACAACTCGCGATAGCTGAGCACCTGCAGCGTGGCGCTGCGCCCGACCAGGGCCAGCGCCGTGCGCACCAGCTCCACGGTTTCCTCGATCAGTTGCCGGTGATCCCAGCCGACCCGGTACCACTCGAGCATGGTGAACTCGGGATTGTGGCGGCCGCCGGCCTCGCCGTTGCGGAACACCCGCCCCAGTTCGTAGCAGTCGCCGATGCCGGCGGCGAGCAGCCGCTTCAGCGGGTACTCGGGCGAGGTGCGCAGCCAGCGCAGCGCCGGACCTGCGTCGACGTGGCCGCTGAAGCGGGTCTGGAAGCTGTCGATGTTCGGCTCGGTGTTGCCGGCCGCCGACAGCATCGGCGTCTCCACTTCCAGCACGCCGCGCGCGGCGAAGAAGCCGCGGATGGCGGCATTGAGCCGGGCGCGCAATTGCAGGGTGGACAGCAGGTCCATCACGGCGCCGTGTCGAGCCGGCGGCTCAGCTGGTCGCGCGCGTCGTCGCGGTAGCCCAGGCCCAGGTACAGGCGCTTGGCGGCGGCGTTGTGGTGATTGACCTCCATCCGCAGCACGTCCACCCCCAGCGCGCGGGCGCGCGCCTCGACCAGCGCCACCGCCCGCCGCCCCCAGCCGCGCCCGCGTGCGGCCGGGCCCAGGTACAACTCGTCGAGCAGCAGATAGCGCCCGCCCAGTTCGACGCTGAAACAGGCGGTGATCAGCGCATAGCCCACCACCGCGCCGTCCGGCGACAGCCACAACAGCGCCTCGCCCAGCGCCGGCTGCGCCAGCAGCGCCTGCAGGCCGCGCGTCACCCGCTCGGCGTCGAAGACGATGCCGTCCTCGGCGTAGAACGCCTGCAGCATCGCCAGCAGGGCCGGCTGATCGGCCGCGCCGGCAGTACGCCAGCGCAACTCTTCCTGCTTCATGCCGAGCGCGCTCATGCGCCCTGCCCCTGCGACTGCAGGAACGCCAGCAACTGCGCCTCGTCCCACACCGCCACGCCCAGCTCCTGCGCCTTGTCGAGCTTGGAACCGGCAGCCTCGCCGGCGACCACGAACGCGGTCTTCTTCGAGACGCTGCCGGCGACCTTGGCACCAAGCGCCTCAAGTTGCGCCTTGGCCTCGTCGCGGGTCAGCGCGGTCAGGGTGCCGGTCAGCACCACGGTCTGCCCATCCAGCGGGCCGGCGCGGCGCTGCGTCTGCGCAGGGGCGGCATCGAGCAGGCGTTGCATTGCCGCCTCGGCATCCAGGAGCGCCTGCTTCTGCGCCGGATCGGCCAGGTACGCGGCCAGGTTGGCGGCGCCGGCCGTGGACAGGCCGGCGCCGGTCCAGCCGCTTTCGTTGGCGCCCAGCAACGCGTGCAACGTGCCGTAGGTGGCGGCCAGGCGCTGCGCGCTCTTGCCGCCGAGCTTGTCCACCGGCAGCGTGCCCAGCAGATGCGCCAGGTCCAGGCGCTCGCGCAATTCCGCCGGCGGCGTGCCCTCGTCGGAGAAGCCGATGCCGGCATTGATCAGGCCATCGACCACCGCAACGTTGCCGCGCTGCTCGAAGAAGGTCGCGATCGAGCGCGCCACCTCGCCGCCGATGTCCGGCAAGGCCTGCAGCAGCACCGCCGGGGTGCTGCGCACGAACGCCAGCGAGCCCAGCCAGTAGGCCAGCGCCTTGGCCGTGGTCTCGCCCAGGTGCGGAATGCCCAGCGCGAACAGGAAACGCGGCAGCGTGGTGGCGCGGCTGGCGTCGATGCCGGCGACCAGGTTCTCGGCCCACTTGGTCGCCAGCTTGCCCCCCGGGTCCACTGCCAGGTGTGCGCGCAGGAAGTCGGCGTGCCGCCACTGGGCGGCCTCGTCATCCAACGCGGCGCGGCCGGCCGCGTCCAGCGCCAGCGCGCCCTTGCTGTCCTCCACCGCCTGCAGCAGGTCGACGGCGGTGGCCGCGTCCAGCGCGGCCTTCATCCGTACCAGGTCCTCCACGCTCAAGGCGTACAGGTCGGCCAGCGACTGCACGAAGCCGAACTCGACCAGGGCATCGGCCTGGCGCTCGCCCAGGCCTTCGATGTCCATGGCGCGGCGCGAGGCGAAGTGCCGCACGGCCTCCTTGCGCTGCGCGGCGCAGGCCAGGCCGCCGCTGCAGCGCCAGGCCACCGCGTCCTCTTCCTTGACCAGTTCCGAACCGCACACCGGGCACGCCGCCGGCATCGTCCACGGCGCGGTGCCCGGCGGACGCCGTTCCTCGATCACCCGCACCACTTCCGGGATCACGTCGCCGGCGCGGCGCACGATCACCGTGTCGCCTTCGCGCACGTCCAGCCGCGCGATCTGGTCGGCGTTGTGCAACGTCGCGTTGGTAACCGTGACGCCAGCGACCTGCACCGGCTCCAGCCGCGCCACCGGGGTGACCGCGCCGGTGCGGCCGATCTGCACCTCGATCGCGCGCAGCACGGTGGATTGTTCCTGCGCCGGGAACTTGTGCGCCAGCGCCCAGCGCGGCGCGCGCGAGACGAAGCCCATCGCCTCCTGCTGGTCGTAATCGTCGAGCTTGTAGACCACGCCGTCGATGTCGTACGGCAAGCTGTCGCGAGCGGCGCCGATGCGGCGGAAATAGGCGATCAGACCGTCGAAGCCGGTGGCGGTGTCCGCCTCCGGCGCCACCGGGAAGCCGTAGTCGCGCAGCAGCTGCAGCGTCTGCGAATGGGTTTCGGGCAGTTCCAGGCCGCGCACCTCGCCCACCGAGTAGGCGAAGAACGCCAGCGGCCGGCGCCGGGTCACCGCCGGATCGAGCTGGCGCAGCGAGCCGGCGGCGCCATTGCGCGGGTTGGCCAGCAGCTTTTCGTTGCGCTCCAGCGCCTGCGCGTTCCACGCGGCGAAGGCGGCGCGCGGCATGTAGATCTCGCCGCGCACTTCCAGCACCGCCGGCGGCGGCACGCCGAGGTCGCGCAGCTTCAGCGGCACCGAACGCACTTGGCGCAGGTTGGCGGTGACGTCCTCGCCGGTGCTGCCGTCGCCGCGGGTGGCGCCCTGCACGAACACGCCGTCCTCGTAGCGCAGGCTGATCGCCAGGCCATCGAGCTTCGGTTCCACCGAGAACACCGGCGCGGCCAGTTCGAGTTCGCGCTCGATGCGGCGCTCGAAATCGGCGACCTCGGCAAAGCGCGTGCGATCGTCGGCGTCCTCGGCCACGCCCGGGGTTTCGAAGGCATTGGCGAGCGAGAGCATCGGGATCGCGTGGCGCACTTCGGGAAAGCCACCGTCCGGGCGCGCGCCGACCTTGCGCGTCGGCGAGTCCGCGCTGGCCAGCTCCGGGTGCGCGGCTTCCAGTGCCTCCAACTCGCGCATCAGCGCGTCGTACTCGGCATCGGGAATCGCGTTGTCGTCGAGCACGTAGTAGCGGTGATTGGCGTCGTCGATGCGCTGACGCAACTCGGCGGCACGCTGCTGGGGATCGGGAATTGCGGTCATGCGCAGCGGAAATGGGGGTAACGGAGAGGGGGGCGATAGTAGCTTGAAGGCTGGGATTGGGGATTGGCTTGACGGCTGAAATTGGCGAGTTGGGAGTGGGGATTCGCAAGAGCCCAAGCTCGGACTTCTCGCGTCGGCGGCGGTCTTACCCTCATCCGCCCCTGCGGGGCAGCTTCTCCCAAGGGGAGAAGGGAGAAGCCAAGGCCCGTCTCCCGCCGGGAGAGGGGTTGGGGTGAGGGTACGGAGCGCGCAGCGCCATCGACCTCACCACCCGGCTTTTGCCAATTCCCAATCCCCAATCCCCAATC